>CAYUHD010000026.1:0-18993 GCA_964444385.1 uncultured Gammaproteobacteria bacterium | reverse complement strand
AAGGGATCATGTGTCCAATAAACTTAGATCGAGGGTTCTTTGCTGCCTTTGCTATAATGGAAAGCTTTCCAAAAGACTCTGTAAAAACATCAGCGATAATCGATGTATTGCCAAAAGACCTAGCATGAAGGAGAAAACAAGACTCCCAATTATGTGGCATCGTGACTACTGCCTACCCCAAGGCTACTTAAATATTGGGCATCATTATTCCAATTCTTATTTACTTTGACAAAAGTTTTTAATAAAACCTTTTTATTGATCATTTCCTCAAGCTCAACTCTTGTTTGTTGCCCTATTCTTTTTAAATTTGAGCCCTCATGGCCAATGACAATACTTTTTTGGCTATCTCTAGCAACATAAATAATTACCCCAATAGATAACATTTTTCCTTCCATTTCTTTTCTCTCAACCGATACATAAGTTTCATGAGGAAGTTCATCTCCAAGTGAACGAATAATCTTTTCTCTTACAAGCTCACTAATAAAGAAATTATCTGGGATTTCTTTATCCTCTATTTCAGCTGGGTATAAATGATTGTTTTCAGGTAAAGATTTTTTAATGCATGCTATTAAATCTTCTATGCCATCCTGATTTAAGGCTGAGATGGGCACATAATCTTTGAAAGAATAAATCTCATCAATCTCTTGGATTAAAGGCAAAAGATCATTCTTATTTTGAACTTGATCAACTTTATTTAAAACACATATAGCGGGAACCTTGGTCTCCTTAATTTTCTTGAGAATTTGTCTATCCTGATCCTGCAATGAAATTCTTTGTATCAGGAATAAGGCCAAATCAGAATCTTCAATAACACTCAAGGCTGAATGATTTAATACCTTGTTCAAAGTTTTGGTTGCCTTCATATGAATTCCAGGCGTATCCAAGAAAATCATCTGGAATTCTTCATCAGTTTTAACTCCTAAAATATTATTTCTTGTAGTTTGTGATTTACGAGAAGTAATAGAGATTTTTTTGTCTAAAATAGTATTTAGCAAGGTTGATTTACCCACATTGGGCTTGCCTACAATCGATATGTATCCACAAAATTTCTTTGTCATGATTTGTCTAATTTTAGTAATACTAACTCTGCAACCTTTTGCTCAGCTTCTTTTTTTATTGAAGCAGAAGCATGAAAGGTTTCTCCATTAAATCGAACACTGCAATCAAAAGAATTGCCTTCTTTATTTGAAGCTATTGAATACTTTGGCGGTTGAACCCCTTTAGCCTGTAATGCCTCTTGCAATCTTGATTTTGCATCCTTTAGCTCAGAGAATTCATTTAAATTAGAAAAATTAATTTCAAATAATTGAAAAATAAACCTTTTACTTTCTTCAAAACCCAACTCTAAGAAAATTGCTCCAATACATGCCTCTAAAGTTCCGGCATAAATTGAAAACTTATGCGTTTCATCTAATTTATTGGTACCTTTGGAAGTTTGTAATAAACCTTTGCAATCTAATTGCATAAAAATACTTGCAAGAGATTGAGTATTCACTAGTGAGGCTCTCATTTGAGTTAATCTCCCTTCATCCAAACCTTCGAACCGATAAAACAGATACTCCGAGACAATAATTTCTAAAACAGCATCTCCTAGAAACTCTAATCTTTCATTGTTTAAATTAGAAGAAGCGCTTTTATGAATAAAAGCCTGATTAAATAGAGGCAGATCAAGGTAAGATTTTTTGATTTTAAGAAAATTTTGGCTCATAGATATTATTTAATGAAGCCTGCTCTTTCAAAAGATGGTAAGCAAGTCCAGCATTCCCAAGTCATCCAAATTAACTCTCCTGTGCCCATAAAATTCTCTCTTGGAACAAAACCCCAGTATCTAGAGTCGCTTGAGTTATCTCTGTTATCACCCATAACAAAATAGTGGTTTGCAGGCACATTAAATTCTTCAGGATATGAGGAGCTACCCCCAACTATTCTTATGGTTCTTTCTGAATTATTAAATATTTCTTTTAAGAAAGTTTCTTCCTCTGTAATTGAAATCAGTTCTTGGTCCAAAGGCACTCCATTTACATAAATCTTTTTATTGAGATAACCAATGGTATCTCCTGGCTTTCCAATTAAACGTTTTATGTAGGGAACATTGATATGTGGAGGTATAAAAACAACTACATCCCCATAATCTGGATCGGCAGTCAAAGCAAAGGTATTGCCAATTCTATTAATCTTTAAACCATAACTATGTTTATTAACTAAAATAAAATCCCCTACCTTAAGACCAGGAATCATTGAACCAGATGGTATTTGGTATGGCTCATAAGCAAAAGTTCTTAAAACAAAAATTAAAAAGACTGGGAAAAACCAGCCTCTGCCTGTTGTTTTTAGCAAGTTATTCTTTTGTATCACTCCAACCAATAAAATAATTAAACAAATAATGGAACCAATTAATAAAACTACGCCCAAATCTCCAGCATTTACAAAGATTCTATAAATCCCAACCAACGTTGATGAAAGGCCTGCAACATAAATTAATTGCTGAGATTGATCGGTCAATGTGTTGTGAAGAACTTGAAAAATCCAGATGCCTATAAAGCAAAATAGTGCAAACAAAGATATTAAAAAAATTGGATCTCCAAACATTATTTTTCTCCAGAATTAAAGTAATTCAAAAAGGCTTCTTGAGGGATGGATACTCTTCCGAACTGTTTCATTTTCTTTTTACCCTCTTTCTGCTTCTCAAGCAATTTCTTTTTACGGGTTATATCTCCACCATAGCACTTTGCAGTGACGTTTTTTCTAAGCGCTTTGACCGTTTCTCGAGAAATAATTTTTGAACCTAATGCAATCTGAATCGGTATATCAAACATCTGACGAGGAATTAATTTTCGTAAATTTTTTGCCACTTCTCTGCCTCGACTCATAGCAAAATCCTTATGAATTATAATAGACAATGCATCAACAACTTCATTATTTAGTAGCACATCTAATTTAACTAAATTTGATGTTTTAAATTCAGTAATATTGTATTCGATAGATGCATAGCCTTTGGTTGTAGATTTCAATCGATCAAAAAAATCAATGATTATTTCAGATAGAGGTATTTCAAAGACTATGGATACTTGACTTCCAAAATATGTCATTTCCTTTTGAACGCCTCTTTTTTGCGTACATAAAGTAATAACATTCCCTACATAATCTTTTGGGGTCAAGATTGTAGCAAGAACATATGGTTCACGAATTTCATTGACGTTACTAAGAGATGGAAGTTGGGACGGACTGTCACAATCTACAATCTCGCCATCGGTTTTTATAACTTGATATTGAACGGATGGAGCAGTAGAAATTAGACTTAAATCATATTCTCTTTCAAGTCTTTCTCGAACAACTTCTAAATGCAGAGTGCCTAAAAACCCACACCTAAAACCAAAACCTAATGCTTCTGATACTTCTGGTTCATAAATCAAAGCAGAATCATTTAAAACCAGCTTAGAAAGAGCATCTCGAAACTTTTCATATTCATCCGAGTCAATGGTGAACAAGGATGCAAAAACCTTTGGCAAGACTTTTTGAAATCCTGGTAATGGCTCAGAAGTATCATTTCTTGCATCTATAATCGTGTCTCCAACTGGTGCTCCGTGAATATTCTTTATACCAGCAACCATATACCCAACCTGACCAACATTTAATTCTTTCTTTTCAATCTTTTTTGGTGAAAAGATCCCAATCTGATCTGCAAGATATGATTGTTGCGTTGAATAGACTTTAATTTTTTGGCCTTCTTTTATAGAACCATTGATGACCTTAATAAGAGAAACAACTCCTAAGTAGGCATCAAACCATGAATCAATAATTAAAGCTTCAAAATCTGCATTTGGATTACCCTCAGGTGGAGGAATATTATCTACAAGGAGATTTAAAAGCCCTTCAATGCCTTGACCAGTCTTAGCGCTTACTAATGGTGCTGCAGATGCATCAATGCCAATCATATCTTCGATCTCTTGCTTAACCCTATCTGGTTCAGACTGGGGTAAATCAATTTTATTTATTACTGCTAATACCTCAAGATTTTGATCAACTGCTGTATAACAATTAGCTAATGTTTGAGCTTCTACGCCTTGTGATCCATCAACAACAAGCAATGCTCCCTCGCATGCTGATAGTGATCGAGAGACTTCATAAGAAAAATCAACATGTCCAGGTGTGTCGATAAAATTTAATTGGTAAATTTCACCATCTCTTGTGTAATCAAGGGTTACTGCTTGCGCCTTTATAGTGATACCACGTTCCCTCTCAATATCCATTGAATCAAGAATTTGCTCTGACATTTCTCTTTGAGATAGGCCTCCACAATATTCTATTAATCTATCAGACAGGGTAGATTTCCCATGATCAATATGGGCAATAATGGAGAAATTTCTAATATTTTTCATCTTCTGTTTTAATGCAGGACTATTCTATAAGAAAAGCTGGCCTGATATCAGCTTTTCTTATGCATTGTAAGATGAATTTAATCTACGGTTACTGCAACAAAAAATCTATTATTATTTCTACGCCCTACTATGGCTATTTTTTCACCTTCATCAAATTGTTTGATCAATTCTTCAAAGGTCTCAGCATCCTCAATTTTATAACGCTTACCCTGAGAAATAACTTCGGTAATAATGTCGCCTCTAGTTAGTTTTCCGTATGCGGGAGATCCATTGTTAACCCTTAAGACTAAAACTCCATTTTCAGGATCATTTGCTCGAGAATTTTCATCAGAAAGATCCTCTATCTTTAGCCCTAATGGATCCGAAGAAATTTCCGTTTTGGCTGGAATAAATGTTCTTTCATCAGCAGGTAATTCACCAAGTACAAATTTTAAGTTAACATTTTTTCCATCACGAATAACTTTTGCATTGGCTTTTGTTTTTGGTTGGATTCTTCCAACTACATGAGGCAAGTCAGAGCCAAACTTAATTTCTTTTCCATTAAACTCAATAATCACATCTCCAGCCTGAAGACCAGCATCATCTCCAGATTCACCTTTTTCAACATCAGTAATAAGGGCCCCATAAGGCTTATCCATGCTCAAAGCTTCAGCAAGATCATTATCAACCTCTCCAACTCTAACACCAAGGTATCCTCTGGCAACGCTGCCATCTTCAATAATTTGCTTGGCTACTTCCATAGCAACATCTATAGGTATTGCGAAAGCTAAGCCTTGATAACCCCCGCTTCGAGAATAGATCTGTGAATTAATGCCAATGACTTCTCCATCCATATCAAATAATGGTCCGCCAGAGTTACCGGGATTAATAGCAACATCCGTTTGGATAAATGGAACATAATTACCAATATTTTGATTCTGAATGCTTCTTCCCTTTGCGCTAACAATGCCAGCAGTGACTGAAAAATCAAAAGAAAATGGTGATCCTATGGCTACAACCCAATCACCCACTTTAAGGTTTTCACTATCACCAATAGAAACTTTTGGTAAATTTTTACCTTTAATTTTTAAAACAGCTAAATCTGATAGAGGGTCAACGCCAACAACTTCAGCTGAAAACTCTCTTCTATCATTCAAGGAAACAGTAATTTCTTCTGCTTCATCAACCACATGAAAATTTGTTAATAAATATTCATCTTGAAAAATAAATCCTGAACCATAAGCTACCGCCTCTCTGGTTTCAGGCGGTTGAGGCTGAGAGAAGCCTCTGTCCCTAGGAATACCAAAGAATCTTTCAAACTCATCAAAGCCCCTAAATGAATTTTGCATTTTTACTTCTTTGCGAGAAGTAATATTCACCACAGCAGGTGCTGATGCTTCAACTAGGTCAGAAATATTAGATGGTAAAGCAGCACTAACAAAGGATGAAAATCCTAGGGCTAATAAAAATACAATCCTATATTTAAAAAGATTCATATTACTTCCTTTTGTAAATAGCTTGGATCATTGGATTTGCAACTGATGGGGGAACATCACCATAAGCAGTTAACAGCCTTCCATCATTTAATGGAATCAAATAAATCCAGTTATTATTTGCTTTGAAGTATTTTACCTTTTTAATACCGAGATGTTTATTTTCAAAATGGAAAAATAAATTATTTCTTCCATTAGAATATTGATTAGGATTATTCGGATTGACAGAAAAACCTACTGGGATCCAGTTCTTAGACACTACTTGAGAGTTGTGAGATTGGTTAGATTGCATGATATGAATCATATGCTCCATGATATTTTGATCCGCATTTAGCAATTGACTTTTAGCTAAGTCGCTTGAAATGGCGGATGAAAGCTGTAAGGAGCTATCTCTATCTACTTGAAAACGATCATCATCAAACTGATACAAAACAATAAGTGTAATCATGACTGTTGCAGCAGCTGTTACAAGATTGCTCATTACTGGATTAAGGTTTTTAAAGTAGTCCCTTAAAAATATAACTTTTGAGGTATTTTGCTCAGAATTTCTTTGCACTAATTCGGAAATGATCCCAAACCTATGGAAAGTCTTTTTTAAATCTTCGTCTAAATTTAACTTTTTTAAATTTTCCTGCATTTCCTCGTGCGTAAGTTCGCCATCGTATAATGCAGACAGTTTCTCTAACTCTTTATTCATTTAAAATATTCTCCTGGTCAATAAATTCTAATATTAGTTGTCTAGCTCTAAATATCCTTGATCTAACCGTTCCAATTGGGCAATTTAAAATTTCTGCTATCTCGTCATATGTTCTGCCCTCAACTTCTCTTAATATAAAAGTTGTCTTTGTATCAGTATCTAAAGTTTGTATGAAGTCAATAATTTTTTTTTCAGACTCACTTTCGATGAGCTCAGTTTCAGGAGAAAGATGCTGGGGAACATCATGCTCAGCTTGATCAAGGGAGTCGGTCACTTTAGAGCTTTTAGTATAACTACTTGCAAAATCATTTTTTGCCAAATTTATTCCTATTCTGTATATCCATGTAAAAAGTGCACTGTCCCCTCTAAAAGAATCGATTTTCTGCCAAACTCTTATAAATGTTTTTTGGCATAACTCTTCAGCTTGATCGCGAGACTTTGTATACCCAATGAGCGAAGACATTAGTTTTGGCTGATATTTTAAGACCATAGCTTCAAAAGCCATTGCATTTCCAGCCTTAATCTCCTTCACAAACATTTCATCTCCTTTGCTAACCCCCATAAATTTCCTCGATTGCTTTGACAAAGATGAAATGAAATAGTTTCACTGATCTATAAAGTTTTTTAAATTTTTTAAAATAAAACTTTCTTTTTCAGGGCTATTTAAAGGCTCATTTTTGAAAATAAAGTCATAAAGAGGTTGATCCTCGAGGTCCAAAATACTGTTAAACATATCAAAGTCTTTTTTTGATAGGGACTCAAGGTTGCTTTCACTATAACCTCTAAACAAAAGATCCAGCTCCCTAAGACCTCTTCTGCACTTCCATTTTGTTTTATTAATGTCTATATTCATTTTGTAAGCTAATATAATATCTTTATTAAAACTTTTTTAATCTAATTAATTGTTAAATTCTGAGTTTCTAAAATATGGAGCTGTCAATCTTGAGGGCATGACAGCAATTCATTTGAATGGTGATTTTGACTCTGTCTTACAGCTTTTGCAAGGACAGGTAACATCTGATTGTTCTCAAATAAGTGATCTATTAGGTCAGACTTCCTCTTTGTGCGATGAAAAAGGCTTTATTTTATGCAACTTTGATATTATTTTTGATCAAAAGAGGTGGATTATTGTTATTGATGAAACCTCAAAAGAAATTTTCTTAAACGAAATAACTAAATTTTTACCATTTTATAAAGTTTCTACTGAAGTTATAAATACAGAGATTATTGGTATATCAAGAAATAAAAATGATCTAATGCTTCCAAACGAACATCTGATTTTACAATCTAATGAAACCTCGATATCTTTAATAATTAACGAAAATGATGAATTTGAGAATGCTTTAGACCCGATCAACCATAATAACTGGAATATAAATCGAAAAATTATGGGTGATCACCAAATTAATGCAGAGGAAATGGGTAAATATAGGCCACATGAATTAGGCCATCACCATACTCGAGTTAGCTTTAATAAAGGATGTTTTAAAGGACAAGAAATAATTGCAAGAATGGAATATCTTGGCAAGGTAAAAAAAGAAACACGATTAATTGCTCACTCTAATCAAGACGAAATTTCACAATTTGTAATTATTGGGCATAGCTACCAAAATCAGGGAAAGTTTTTTTCATCTTGCCTTGGAAAAATAGATAATTTTTCTTAAAAGAAAATTATTTCAGATTCCAATCAATCTCACTAGAACCATTTTTTACTAAAATTTTATTAATTTTAGAAAAATGCTCACAGCCAAAAAATCCTCTGTAAGCAGAAAGCGGAGATGGGTGAGGAGCAATCAAAATATAATTATGTTTTTTATTGATTAAATTAAATTTTGTTTGAGCAGAGTGTCCCCATAAAACAAAAATCATATTCCCCCTTTCACTCAACTTGGAAATAATTTTATTAGTTAATTTATCCCACCCTATTTTATGATGAGAGTTTGGTTTGGCCTCTTCAACCGTTAGGACAGAATTTAATAATAAGATCTTTTGCTCAGCCCAAGAAGTCAAATCACCGTGTTTAGAAATAGGGATATTTAAATCATTTTTTAGTTCAAGAAAAATATTTTTTAAAGAAGGAGGAATCTTGATTTCTTTGTTCACAGAAAAAGATAGTCCGTTTGCTTGCCCTAAACTATGATATGGATCTTGTCCTAAAATTAATACTTTCACGCTTGCAAAATCAACTAATTCCAAAGCACGAAATATGGTAGAAATAGGTGGAAATATCTTTGAATTTTTAACAGGTAATTTTAAAATTTTTGTTTCTATTTCATTCAATAATTCTTCGCAAAATGCTTTGCCAAGTGGCTCTAGCCATGGTTCAGGAAAATTTAAAATATTCAAAAAAATTACTCTAAAAAATGCTTAAATTTTATCCACAGAATCTGTGGATAAAGCTTGGGATAACTTACTATTCTTTTATTTTAGACTGATTTGATAAGGTTTCATGCAAATTGATCAAAAACTAATCAAATAATCATAAAATAGCCTTAAATCAGTAATTTATACTATTTTTATGGCTTATAAACACAATCTCTTCCCAAAAAATGAGACATCCCAATACCACTATTCTGTTCTGTGGGCAAGTATTTTTTTAAAAAAAAATAAATTAGAATAAGTGATCGTTATATTTACCATAAATAATCCTTATGAATGATCAAAAAAACACTCTTTTTTCTGAATACTATATGAATGGCTTGCGCTTAAGGAATAGAGTTGTAATGGCTCCAATGACTAGAGAATTTTCTCCTAATGGTGTTCCAAATGAGTATGCACCAACCTACTATTCTAAACGAGCAGCTGGAGGGGTTGGGCTAATAATCACAGAGGGAGTAGAAATAAGTCATGAAGCATCTAGTGGATATCCTAATTGCCCAAACTTGATATCAGATGACTCAAAAAAGATGTGGGAAAAAATTATAAATGAGGTTCACAAAAATAATTCATCTATTTTTTGCCAACTCTGGCATTGCGGTGGAATAAGAAAATTAGGTATGCCGCCTGACCCTAAAATTCCTGGCTTTACTCCATCAGGATTAATTAAAGAAGGTGGGAAAAAAGTTGCTTATGAGATGACGCTAGAAGACGTTCAAAAATTAATCCGAGTTTATGCTGATGATGCAAAAATTTGTGAGGAACTTGGATTTGATGGGGTAGAAATTCATGGCGCGCATGGATATTTAATTGATCAATTTTTCTGGGATCAAATAAATCTAAGAAAAGATAATTATGGAGGGTCTCTCGAAAATAGAGTTAGATTTGCATCTGAAATTATTTCCCATTCAAAACAAAATACCTCGAAATCATTTCAAATTGGGATTAGGGTTTCTCAATGGAAACAACAAAATTATGAAGCGAAGATTGCTTCTTCAAAAAAAGACCTGGCTGATTTTTTTAATATACTAAAAGATGCTGGAGCTGATTTTTTGCATTGTAGTAATAGACGTTATTGGGAAAATGAATTTTCTAATGAATCTATTAATCTTGCAGGTTTTGCAAAAAAAATAACTGGCCTGCCGTCGATAAGTGTTGGCAGTGTTGGTCTTAATAAAGATTTCACAAAAACCTTTGCAGGAGATCATCAAACTCAAACAGCAGATCTCAGCACTTTATACGAAAAATTAAATAATAATGAATTTGATTTGATTGCCCTAGGTAGAGTGCTTTTATCGGATCCTAATTGGGCTAATAAAGTTAAAGATGGAAAAGAAAACAGTATAGTCCCATATGATAAAAGTTTTGCCGAAAATTACGTATAACCTTTTAATTTTCTGAGTTTAAAGATCTCACCATCAGGATATGTTCAATAGATCGCAGTTGCTCAATAAGTTGCTCACTTGCTTTAGTTTCAAGATCAATCAAGTTAATTGCAATATCTTCCCTACTTTTATTGGTCATTTCAGCAATATTAATATCAGATGCAGCAATAAAATCTGTAATTTTGCTAATCATTCCTGGTTCATTATGATTGATTACAACCAGACGATAATTGGTGCCTCTAGAAAGAGAAACCCTTGGAAAGTTCACCGAGTTAATAATTGTGCCATCCTTTAGATAATTAACCATCTGATTTGCAGCCATGACAGCACAATTTACTTCAGCCTCTTTTGTGCTGGCTCCTATATGCGGTAAAAGGACTACATCATTTTTTTCAACTGATCGTTTAACTAACTCAGGTGTTGGAAAGTCTGTGACAAACTTACCTAAATTCCCATTCTCAAGCCCATCTATTACATCGTTAGTATTGACTATCCCTCCCCTTGAGAGATTAATTAACTTTGCTCCTTTTTTAAAGTTATTTAAATTTGATGCGTTTATAAGGTTTTTAGTTTGCTCAACAAGGGGGACATGCAGTGAAACATAGTCAGCTTGTTTCAATAGAGCTTCCATTGTTTCAGCTTTTTCAACCTCTCGAGGTAATCTCCAGGCAGCTTCAATCGAAATATGAGGGTCATACCCAACTAAATCCATCTCAAGGGTCTTTGCAGCTTGCGCAAGCATTGATCCAATAGCGCCAAGCCCAACTATACCAAGTGTTTTTCCTGCAAGTTCATTGCCTGAGAAAGTTTTCTTTTGAGCTTCCATAGCCTTGTTTAGAGCATCAGCATCATCAAGATCAAGATTTTTAGCAAAATTAATGGCTTGAATGATCCCTCTTGAACAAAGTAACATGCCACAAATAACAAGTTCTTTTACTGCATTAGCATTTGCACCAGGAGTATTGAAAACAACAATACCTTTTTTGGTTGCATCCTCTATAGGTATGTTGTTTGTCCCTACACCTGCTCGGGCAATACATAAGAGGTTTTCCCCTAAATCTTCATTAACCAACTTATGGCTTCTAATTAAAAGTCCATCAGGGTTATCTATTACCTCATTAAATTTATGATTGCTGAGTATCGCAAGGCCATCTTTAGCAATATTGTTAAAAGTTTTAAATTTATACATGTTTCAATGATAGTGAGAACTCAATTAAAAGTGCTGCTAGTTTATTACATTACAATTGAAACAAAAACAGTTAAAGATATTAAACTCTCTGTAATTTCCATCAACCTTATGAAAATTTATCTTGAGAGATCGTGTAAGCTCATCAGGGAAATTTTTTGTTGCAATGCATGCAGTTTACTATATTTTTAATTATATGCGTCTAGAAGTAATCTCAGAAATTTTCTCCACTTAGAAAGATCTTCTGGGTCAAAAATTCCTTCTCTAGGTTTAAAAATACTTGTACTTCTGGAATCATCTTGTTGCAAATCTTCAATTAAAAAAAAGCCAGCTCCTAACCCAGCAGTAATTGCAGCACCTAGAGCCGTAGATTCTAAACTTGAAGGAACTTGAACATCATGACCCAGATAGTCTGCAAGTAACTGACAAAACCCTGTATTTGCAACCATGCCTCCGTCAACAGATAAGTTCTTAATTTCTATACCATCATTTTTTAAAGCATCTATGATGTCTATTACTTGATAAATTAAAGCCTTGAATGCTGCTGTAACCATGTCTGACTGAGTTGTATCCCTGGTGATACCATAGAATGCTGCTCTAATTTCTGAATTCCAATGGGGCGCTCCAATCCCTGTAAAACCTGGTATAAAAATTACATCATTTGACTCACCTTTCTCTGAGAGAAAATCTATACTTGTTGAAGAGTCTACAAAAAATTTCATATTATCCCTAAGCCATTGAATTATGGTTCCAGCTGAAAAGATACTTCCTTCCAGTGCGTATGGAGTATCACCCGAAAGACCGTACCCAACTGTGCTAAGAAGCCCGGAGGTGGATTGTATAGGTTCCTCGCCAGTATTAACCATTAAAAAACACCCTGTTCCAAAAGTTGCTTTCATTTGTCCTGGCTGAAAACATCTCTGACCAACCAAAGCGCTTTGTTGATCCCCAATTACACCTGTGATCTGAATTGTCTTTTTATTTCTCGAGACTGACCCAAAATTAGAGTCTGACGCCTGAACTTCTGGGAGCATTGAGATAGGAATATTAAAAATCTTAAGTAATTCTGGATCCCAATTATTGGAATGAATGTTATATAGGTTAGTCCTAGAAGCATTAGTTACGTCAGTTTTAAAAATATCCCCATCAGATAACTGCCAGAGTAAATATGTATCGACTGTACCAAACCGCAACTTTCCATTTTCAGCTTTTTGTCTTGCACCATCTACATTGTCCAAGATCCAAGAAATCTTTGTTGATGAAAAATATGGGTCAAGCAAAAGGCCTGTTTTATTTTTAATAATTTCTTCATAGCCATCTTTTTTCAATTGCATGCAATAATTTGCTGTTCTTCTATCCTGCCATACAATAGCGTTATAAATAGGTTGTCCTGAATTTGCATCCCATACTAGAGTTGTTTCACGCTGATTTGTTATTCCAACACCTGAAATATCTAAACAAGCATCAAATATAGGTTCAATAGTAGCGTAAACAGATTTCATTAATTCATTAGGTTCAATCTCAACCCAGCCATCTTTGGGATACTTTAATGAATATTCTTTTTGTTCTGAGTGAACAATATTTAAGTTGCTATCAAATGCAACTGTCCTAGTGCTTGTTGTACCTTGATCTATGGCTATTAAGACCGACATAAAAACTCCAAAATTTTTAGTTTATCCACAATTTACTCACTTTATCTTCACAATCAATAAACACCATTTATACAGCATATTGTGGAAAAATTAAAAGAATTCACAATATATTGTGTTTTTTGCTTGATTATTGTTCCACAATGTAAGAATATTGACCTTGGTTAAAGGAATTTAAAAAAGAAGTTTTGACCCCACCCATTGGTAAGTTTTCAGAAAATTTATCAACGAAAGAAATAAACATATAGGATAAAAATGACAATACAGGAGTTAGGGAAAACTCAAGAAGGTGCTGGGCAAGAAGGAATAGGAGCAGCCCCGCCAGATGATTTAAATATTACAGCCCCCGGGAAACTAAGGGTAATAAAGCGTAACGGTAAAGTTGTCCCATTTGAAGACGACAAAATAAAGGTTGCGGTTACTAAAGCTTTCTTAGCAAATGAATCTGGTAATGCAGCAGCAAGTGAAAGAATACACAAAAAAGTTAAAGAAATTTCAGCTGACATTCATGAAACTTTTAAAAGAAGAATGCCATCAGGTGGCACTCTGCATATAGAGGAGATACAAGACCAAGTTGAGCTTCAGTTAATGCGTAGTGAAGAGTACGTTGTTGCTAGGAAATATATTTTATACAGAGAGGAAAGAGCCACAGAAAGAATAAAAGATGTGCCTCAGGAGATTAATATAGATGCACCAAAGATCTCTGTTACAAAAAAAGATGGTACTCAGGTACCCCTTGATATCAATCGACTCGCATCTGTGGTCAATCATGCATGTGATGAATTAGAAGATGTAAGTGCTAACGCAATTCTTGATGAGTCAATTAAAAACCTTTACGACGGTGTCTCTATTAGTGATATGAAAGCAGCTCTTGTAATGTCAGCAAGAACCAAAGTGGAGCAAGAACCTAATTATAGCTATGTAACAGCCAGAATCTTGCTGGATGAATTAAGAAGCGAAGCTTTGTCTTTTCTTGGCATAGCTGAAGAGAGCTCACACCCTGAAATGCAGGATTACTATCCAACAGCATTTCGAGCATATATTGATAAAGGTGTTGAGCTAGAAATGCTTGATCCATACCTTAAGAAATTTGACCTAAAAAAACTAGGCGAAGCAATTGATCATGATAGAGACTATCAGTTTACCTATTTAGGACTTCAGACGCTTTATGACAGATATTTTATCCATTATCAGG
The DNA here is from genome assembly GCA_964444385.1 of uncultured Gammaproteobacteria bacterium. Taxonomy (GTDB): domain Bacteria; phylum Pseudomonadota; class Gammaproteobacteria; order Magnimaribacterales; family D2472; genus D2472. The sequence goes on along the minus strand of CAYUHD010000026.1, from coordinate 4,654 downwards.
ATATAAGATATGAGCTTCCACAAATCTTCTTTATGAGAGTAGCCATGGGGCTTGCTGTGAAAGAAGATAATAAAGAGGACAGAGCTATAGAATTCTATAAATTGCTTTCCAGCTTTGACTATATGAGCTCAACCCCTACTCTCTTTAATTCTGGAACATTGCGACCTCAACTTTCGTCATGTTATTTGACAACTATCCCAGATGATTTAGATGGAATCTTTGGCGCAATGAAAGATAATGCCTTGCTATCCAAATGGGCAGGAGGACTTGGTAATGATTGGTCACCTGTTAGAGCTTTAGGGTCTTATATCAAGGGAACAAATGGTAAAAGCCAAGGGGTTGTTCCTTTCTTAAAAGTTGCAAATGATACTGCTGTAGCAGTAAATCAAGGCGGAAAGAGAAAGGGGGCTATGTGCGCTTATCTTGAGACATGGCATCTAGATATAGAAGAATTCTTAGACCTCAGAAAAAATACTGGAGATGATAGAAGAAGAACTCATGATATGAATACTGCAAACTGGGTACCAGATTTATTCATGAAAAGGATGGAACAAGATGGAAATTGGACTCTCTTTTCTCCAGGAGAAACTCCAGATTTGCATGACCTCACCGGCCTTGCCTTTGAAAAAAGATACGAGGAATACGAAGCTTTAGCGGCTGAAGGAAAAATGGATCAACACAAAGTACTTCCAGCGAAAGACTTATGGAGAAAAATGCTAACAATGTTATTTGAAACAGGCCATCCATGGATAACCTTTAAAGACTCATGCAATCTGCGTTCTCCGCAACAGCACATGGGCGTTATCCATTCTTCAAATCTATGCACTGAGATAACCCTCAATACAAGCAATGATGAAATAGCTGTTTGCAATCTTGGATCAGTAAATCTTCCTCAACATATGAAAGATGGTGTCTTGGATCAAGAAAAAGTAAAACGCACAGTTACCACTGCTCTGCGAATGCTTGATAATGTTATAGATATCAATTACTACTCAGTGGATACAGCTAAGAACTCAAATCTTAAACATCGTCCAGTTGGAATAGGTCTAATGGGCTTTCAAGATGCACTTTATATGCAAGATGCTCCATATTGCTCTAATGCAGCAATTGAGTTTGCAGATCGAAGCATGGAAGCAATAAGCTACTTCGCGATTCATGCGTCAAGTGAACTTGCAAAAGAAAGAGGCACATACCCTTCATATGATGGCTCGTTATGGAGCCAAGGCATACTACCAAAAGATTCAATCGATATTCTAGAAAAAAATCGAGGTAGTGAGTACATAAAAGTTGATAGATCTGAAACCTTAGACTGGGATGGGCTTAGGGCAAAAGTAAGAAAAGATGGCATGAGAAATTCCAATGTGATGGCCATTGCCCCTACAGCAACAATTTCCAATATCACAGGTGTAACTCAGTCTATTGAGCCAACATACCAAAACCTATATGTTAAATCTAATCTTTCTGGTGAATTTACCATCGTGAATCCTCATCTGGTTAAGAAACTCAAAGCATTAGACTTATGGGATGACGTTATGATCAATGATCTAAAGTACTTTGAAGGTAGTTTGAGTGAGATCTCAAGAATTCCTGATAATATTAAAAAGCTATTCTCAACTGCATTTGAGGTTGAGCCACAATACATTGTTGAATCTGCGAGCAGAAGACAAAAATGGATTGATCAAGCTCAATCATTAAACCTATATATAGGTAATGCAAATGGTAAAAAACTTGATCTGACGTACAGAATGGCATGGTACTCAGGTCTTAAAACGACATATTATCTGAGATCTATTGCTGCAACAACAACAGAAAAATCAACTATTAACCAAGGCAGTTTAAATGCTGTAAACGCTCAAACTGAAGCTGCGCCTGAAGTTCCTCACGAACTTGGTACCCCTGCTCCAGTACCTGAAGCATGTTCCTTGGATGATCCTGACTGCGAAGCCTGTCAGTAACAACGGAGAAAGAAATGTTAAATTGGGATGAATATAACAACGAAGATACTCAGATGGCTCCTGCTATTAAAACAGCAGCAACCGAAGCACCAAAAAAAGTGCAACCTCTTGCGCCAGAAGAGCCTAAAGTTACTGAGGCAACTTCATCAAACGTTGAAGCGGGCTCAAGAGTTGAGGCGGCAAGAAAAGCAGTAGAAAATTTTGATGAATCAGCGGGCATTAAAGAGCTTGATGAGATGCATAGTGGTCGAGTTCAAGTAGATGACAAAGCAATGATCAACTGCAAAGCAGATCTAAATCAGTTGGTACCTTTCAAATATGACTGGGCATGGCAGAAATATCTTGATGGGAGTGCCAATCATTGGATGCCCCAAGAAATTAACATGACGGCAGACATAGCATTGTGGAAATCAGAAGATGGCCTAACAGAAGATGAGCGAACAATTGTAAAAAGAAATCTTGGTTTTTTCTCAACCGCAGATTCTTTGGTTGCAAATAATCTAGTTCTCGCTTTATATAGGCTAATTACCAACCCTGAGTGTAGACAATACATCCTTAGGCAAAGCCTAGAAGAAGCAATCCATACGCATGCATATCAATACTGCATTGAGTCTCTTGGAATGGATGAGGGTGAAATATTTAATATGTACAGAGAGATACCTAGCGTAGCCAAGAAGGCTTCGTGGGGCCTTCAATATACCCAACAAATATCAGACCCTACATTCCAAACAGGTACACCAGAAACAGATAAGCAATTGCTAAGAAATCTTATTGCTTTTTATTGTGTTCTTGAAGGCATCTTCTTCTATTGCGGCTTTACTCAAATCCTTTCAATGGGAAGACGAAATAAGATGACGGGAACATCAGAGCAATTCCAATACATTTTGAGAGATGAATCCATGCATGTAAATTTTGGAATTGATGTAATTAATCAAATTAAAATTGAAAATCCTCATTTGTGGGATGAAGAAATGAAAAATGAAGCAGCGCTAATGATTCTTGAAGGAACAGAGCTTGAGATCATGTATGCCAGGGATACTATGCCTAGAGGTGTTCTCGGAATGAATGCTTCAACGATGGAGGAGTATCTACAATTTATTGCAAACAGAAGATTGACTCAAATTGGTCTAGATGAAGAGTTTAAAGGAGCAACCAATCCTTTCCCTTGGATGTCAGAGATCATGGATCTAAGAAAAGAGAAAAATTTCTTTGAAACCCGCGTGATTGAATATCAAACAGGTGGTGCTCTGAATTGGGAGTAATTTAAAGACTTCCGCCCCTCTAGTCTATAATAGACCTGATGATTAAATCAGGTGATCTATTAAGCCAAGAAGAGATGGCTGTTTTACGCAAGCAAAAGAGCTGGGTAAGCGTCCTTACGATCCTATCTGTCTGGCTACAAATAGCTTTTGCTTATGTGCTATTTATTTTGTATCCCAGTTTTATTGTTTTCATTATTTCAGCGGCAATTATTGGTGCAAAACAATTCCAACTAAGCGTTCTGATGCATGATGGTGCTCACAGTCTTATGTTCGAGAATAGGAAACTCAATGATTTTGCTTCCCAGTGGTTTTGTGCCTACCCAGTTATGACTGATACGATTGCTTATCGTAAATACCACTCTTTACATCATAAATACACGGAAACTGATAAAGATCCTGATATAGGTCTAACGCAAGCCTTTCCAACTTCAAAATCAAGCCTTGTAAGAAAGGTGCTCAGAGATTTGACTGGCATTGCAGGCATAAGAAGATACTCAGCTACAGTGGTTTCCTCCTGGGGTAAAGATCTATCCTTTTTAAGCCATATAAAAAGATTTCTTTTAAAATTAAAAGGTTTTTTGATAACAAATCTTATAATCTTTGGGGCTCTTTACGTCTCAGGTAATAGCTGGCTGTATCTTGCCTTATGGTGGGTACCCATGCTTACTTTTTTTAGTTTGTTTTATAGGATTCGAAGCATTACAGAACATTCAGGTGTTGAAGGCGGAGATGATTATACAAATACCAGAACCACTCTTGTTCCCTGGTATCTTAAATATTTTTTAGCTCCGTTGAATGTGAATTATCACATAGAGCATCATTTATTTACTTTCTGCCCTTGGTACAACTTGCCAAAAGCTCATAAAATGCTAAAAGAAAAAGGCTACCTTCCGAAGATGGAGATTGCCTTTGGTTACAAACAAATATTCAAGAAGATCATTCTATCTCCATAGATAAAATGAAGTAATTGCTCCATTACCTTATTTGGTGATTTAGCTGGAAGGGTTTTTGAGATACGGTATGATTGCAACACATCATCATAAACTTAGAGGAAAGTTCACATGACTGATCGCAATCAGCCAACTAAAGGCTATCGTACTTTTGTTTTGATATTGCTAACCATTGTCTATGGATTTAATTTTATTGATCGGCAAATTGTAGGTATTTTGGCTCCTTTTATTCAAAAAGATTTAGGTCTAACTAATACAGAATTGGGCTTATTAATTGGCTTAGCGTTTGCTGTATTCTATACATGCGTGGCTATTCCTATAGCATGGTTAGCCGATAGATATAACAGAGTTAATATACTTTCTATAGCACTAGCTACCTGGAGCGGTTTTACAGCTCTTACAGGCTTGGCAACTAATTTTGTACAGATTGGTCTTGCTCGAATGGGGGTGGGCATTGGCGAAGCTGGAGGAAGCCCCCCCTCTCATT
>CAYUHD010000025.1:0-19232 GCA_964444385.1 uncultured Gammaproteobacteria bacterium | reverse complement strand
CCAAAGTTGTATTAAGAGCAGATACAATATCCTCTTTTTTAACGCTTATTTCCATTTAGTTTGTTAACGTCCTGTTTAGGTTTCTATAGTCCTCTTCTAGTGAGGGTATTTCTTTTCTTAGTTCCTTAATCTTGCCACACGCATGAAGCACAGTGGTGTGGTCCCTTCCATTAAAAGCTTCACCAATCTCTGGAAGACTGTGATTTGTTAATTGTTTGGTTAATGCCATGGCCAATTGTCTTGGTCTGGTGATGGATCTACTTCTTCTTTTTGAAAGAAGATCAGATAATTTGATGTTGTAATACTCTGCAACAGTCTTTTGGATATTGTCTATGCTTACCATTTTTGCTGAAATAACAAATAAATCTTTTAACGCTTCTTTAACAAAAGGAATATCTATCTCTTGATCTGTAAAGCGAGAATTGGCAACCACTCTTTTTAGGGCGCCTTCTAGCTCTCTTATATTTGATCTAATTCTTTGAGCAATATAGATGGCGCAATCGTTTGGCAGGATTACACCCATAGAATTGGCCTTGCTTAATAATACTGCTGCACGTGTTTCAAGCTCTGGGGGCTCAATAATAACAGGTAAACCCCAACCAAGCCTTGATTTTAAGCGCTCTTCAAGGCCATCTATCTCTTTTGGGTATTTGTCACATGTAAGTATCATTTGGTGATTTCGATCCAAAAGAGTGTTAAATGTATGAAAAAACTCCTCTTGGGACTGCTCTTTGCCTGCGAAAAACTGAATATCATCAATTAGAAGCGCGTCTGCGTTCCTGTAAAACTCTTTAAATTCACTCATAGCGCCTAATTGGAGTGCTTTTACCATATCTGCAACAAATTTTTCTGAATGAACATAAACTATCCTTTTTGAAGTGTCAGAATTAAGAATTTCATTACCAACAGCATGCATAAGGTGTGTTTTTCCTAGACCAACACCGCCATATATAAATAATGGGTTGTAATCTCCTTTAGGGTTGGCTGCAACCTGTTTTGCAGCTGCAAGAGCCATGTGGTTAGATTTACCCTCTACGAAGGTGTCAAAAGTAAATTTTTGGACAAGCCCAGGCTTATTTTCCTCTGTAACATTAAGTTTTTCGACAAATGTTGACTTATCAAGAGTTTTAAATTTAACATTTAAAGATTCATCAGATTTATTTACTAGGTTTTCAATAATTTGGCCTAGGTTTTCTTTTACATATGTCAAAACAAAGTCGTTTGGAGCGCTTATCTCCAGATCATTTTTGTTAATATCTGCTCGTAATGGCTTTATCCAGGTATTAAACTCTTCTTGTGACAGCTTGGCTTCAAGTTTTTCAGTGCATTCAGACCAAAATTTCAATTTCTAGACCTCCGGTAGAGAAGTAAGTCTAACAAAAACTAACAAGATATCTACAGCATAAGCATATGTATTTTCTGTGGATAACTTGTTGGTATGTAATGTATTTTCTTTTGATTTATTTTTCTTTCATTTCATGAGTAATGCTTTATAATTCACGCCTAATTTTTGAGTTATTATGAAAAGAACATTTCAACCAAGCACATTAAAAAGAAAAAGGGCTCACGGCTTTAGAGCAAGGATGTCAACCAAGGCTGGTAGGGCGATAATTGCGAATAGAAGAAAGAAGGGTCGGAAGATTTTAACTGCTTAACTTTTTAGGCTTCGTTATTTCAAAAAAAATTTATCACTCTAAATATGCGTTAATATATTTTGACGCTGGCTCTCAAAACAATAAACTTAAAATTATAATAAAAAAGAAAGATTATTCTTTGGCGGTTCATCGAAATAAAATTAAACGTTGGATTAGGGAAATTTTTAAATCAAAATCATTAAATAGGGGTTATGTTGTGGTGGTTGGAGTTGGTTTTTTGCAAGAAGGTTATAAAAGCATTTCGGTTGATTTTGAGATTGCTTTAGATAATTTTGTAAATAAGACGAAAGATGATTAATATGAAAAAGTTTTTGGTATATATAATAAATTTTTACCAAAAATATTTCAGTTTTTTATTGGGTAAAAATTGTAGATTTGAGCCAACATGCTCTCAATACGCCAAAGAAAGTGTTAAGGCACACGGTGCTCTTGTTGGTGGTTATTATTCCTTAATAAGAATTTTAAAGTGTGGCCCTTGGTCTGTTGGTGGTATAGATGAGGTAAAAAAATGAATTGGAGATATTTTTACATTGGTTCTGTTGTTGCTCTGTCATATGTTTTGTTTTTGTCATGGAATGCTGAAAAAGAAATAAAACAAGAGTTTGATGAGGCTTCTACTATAGAGCAAAACATGGGTGAGGAAATTTTGCCTGCAGGTGAAACAGTTGGTTTTGTGGAAATACAAAATGATAAACTTCTTGTAAAAATCAGCCCTGCATCTGGAAAAGTTTGGGAAGCTAGACTTAAAGAACACACCCATTTAAACAATAAAGATTCGCTTGGGGTTAGGTTATTTGGTTTTGATAATGCAACAGGTTTTAAGTTTTATTTAAATAGTGGGTTTGTTTCCTATGGGGGGAATTTTAAGGTTGTTGAAATATTGCCGTCGTCTTTAGAGCTTGTCTCGTTGGATGGTATGGTTTCAAAAATAATAACTTTAAAACAAGGTGATTATGAGTTGTTAATTAAGGATAGGTGGGTTGGTGAAACACCTGTGGACATACCTACTCCTTATATAGCAATGTATAGAACCAATGGAAAACCACTAGATGGTAGGGATAATTTTTTTGAAAATAGTTCTTATACCGGGGTTGCTTTTAATACTCCTAATGAACCTTATGCCAACACTAGGTTGGGAAGTATTGATGAAAGGATAGAGTATTTCCAGCGTGGTGGTTGGGTTGCTTTTATACAAAAATATTTTTTGGCAGCAATACTTACTCCCTCTGATAGGGTTCAAACCTTGATTGCTTTTCCCCCATCAAGTGGATTGGACGCCTATGTTATGGGGGCTATGTCAAGAGAGGCTAAAGTTAGTGAAATTAAGTCTGGGGTGGACCACAGGATATTCCTTGGTCCTAAGGTTAGGTCTGATTTAATAAGCAGAGCTCCTGATTTGGAGTTAACTATTGATATGGGTTGGTTTTGGTTTTTAGCACAACCCCTGATGATGTTATTAAGCATTATAAATGGTGTAGTGGGTAATTGGGGTGTCTCTATTATTCTATTAACCATTTTAATTAAGTTGTTGCTTTGGCCAGTATCAGCTAAAGGTTTTTCTAGTATGGCAAAAATGCGAACCGCTCAACCAAAACTTAAAGAGGTTCAGGAAAGGTATAAAGATGACAAAGCGAAGTTGGGAACAGAAATGATGGCTCTTTACAAAAAAGAGGGTATAAACCCAGCTGGGGGGTGTTTCCCGCTTTTGCTTCAAATGCCTGTGTTTATAGCTTTCTTTTTTTGCTTACGGGAAAGTGTTGAGCTTAGGCATGAATCTTTCTTTTTTTGGATACAAGACCTATCTGCTCCTGATCCGTTTTTTATATTACCCCTTCTTTTTGCTGCGCTTATGTATTTAACTCAACAACTTAACCCTCAACCACCGGGAATGGATCCCACCCAAGCCCAGGTGATGAAGTATATGCCGGTGATGATAGCTGGTATATTTATAATTATGCCTGCTGGTTTGGTTTTGTATTCTGTCGCAAACAGCGCTATATCTCTTGTTCAACAAAGGGCGATGTATAAGAAATATGGTGCCCCAAGTGCGCCTGCTTAGTTTTGATTTTTGCTCTTGCTACCCCGGTGGCCCAATCTGCGATAGGTGTGTTCCGAATATCTGGGGTTGGTTGTTGCGAGAAATTTAATACAGCACTAAACAAACCCATCTCTGAATATCGAAGGGTTTTCCTCCGGGATGTGTTTTGGGAGGGTGTTTTAATTGATAGGTGTTCTGTTGTTTTTTATTCTAGTCCAAACAGTTACACGGGAGAGGATTCTGTTGAAGTTTTCTGTCATGGCGGCCTTTCTGTTATTAAGTCTCTTACGGGTGTTTTTTTGGCTCTTGGTTTTAGGGAGGCTGAGCCAGGAGAGTTTTCAAAGATTGCGTTTGAAAACGGCAAGCTTTCTTTAAATGAGGCTGAGGCGGTTGCGGACCTTGTCCATTCTGAAGATGTGGATAGGGGCCTGCTTTCTTCAGAGGCGGTTGCTGGTAAATTAAGTAATATTATTTCTGATTTGGGTGATAGGGTTGATGGGCTCAGGGTTTATATAGAGGGAAGTATTGATTTTTCAGATGAGGATTATAATTTTATTGCTGAGGGTGATGTGTGTAATAAGTTGGTTGAAATTAAATCTTCTTTGGTTGATTTGATAGACTCTTCTTTGGTTTCAACAAAAAAATTAACTAAAAACAGGGTGTTGTTTTTTGGCCCCCCCAACACTGGCAAGTCTTCCTTATTTAACCGAATGCTTGGTTTTGAAAGGGCGTTGGTATCAAATGTACCGGGTACAACCAGGGATTTAATTGACTCAGAAATGTTTTATAACAGCGTGAATATGGAGTTGGTAGATTCAGCTGGTATAAGAGAAACTAACGATTTAATTGAGACTATGGGTGTTGCTCTTTCTGGGGTTGGGGTTGAAGAGTCTGATTTAATTCTTGTTGTTTTGGATCACCTTACGGAAAATTATATTGATAGTTTTGGATCAACGCTTAAAGAAAAGAGTTTTTTGTTGGTGTTTAATAAATCAGACGAGAAAGAGCCTTTAAATTCTTATGATTGTGTTGTATCAGCTAAATCTGGTAGTGGTGTGCAAGAGTTAAAAGAGTTAATTTTTAAGTTTATTAAAGAAGATAAAAAAAATAAAGAGGGTTCAAAGAAAACTTTTTTGATTAGGGAGCGACACCTTTCCTTGTTTAATACTGCGTTGTCGGCGCTTAATAGTTGTATTCAAAAAATCTCTAATGAGGATGCTGTTGATATTGCAGCCGAAGATCTTCGTCAAGTTAGATCCTCTTTTGATGAATTTTTAGGTGTTAAATATCCTGATGATTTGCTTGGTGATATTTTTAAAGACTTCTGCATAGGAAAGTAGATAAAATGTGGGTATTGTGTGACTAAAGTTTTTGTTTTTTTTATCCACACATTATATAACAAGCGGCTACAGTTTATGAGGCTCTCTTTACATAGTTTGTTAATACCAAAATCCTTTGTAAATAAAGCGTGTTCTGGTTTTATCAACAGAAAAAATCTTACTAATAATAACAACAATAATATATTGTTGTTATACCATTCTTATATATATGTTTGATGTAATAGTAATTGGTGGGGGCCATGCCGGTGTTGAGGCTGCTCATGCTGTATTTAGGCAGGGCTTGAATTGCTGTTTAATAACATTTAAAAAAGAAACCATAGGTCAAATGTCTTGTAACCCCGCAATTGGAGGGCTTGGAAAATCTCACCTAGTTAGAGAGGTTGATGCTTTAGGTGGAATTATGGCCAGAGCCACCGACCTATCTGGCATTCAATCTAGAACCCTAAACACCCGAAAAGGTTTTGCTGTGCAGGCTCTACGCGTTCAGTGCGACCGGGATAAATATAAGCTCGCAATTCAAGATTTACTATCTAAGACAAACATCACCATTAAAGAGGGGGAGGTTGTAGACATAATAGTTAACAACGGGGTTGTTGAGGGTGTTGCCCTTAACTCAGGTGATAAAATCTTTTCAACAAAAACCATATTAACCACAGGAACTTTTTTGAATGGGGTGATGTTTAAAGGAAATGAAAAGATTTCAGGTGGGCGCGTTGGTGACGACACATCTATACCTTTATCAAAAAGACTTTATGAGCTTAAACTGCCTATGGGTAGGTTAAAAACAGGTACACCCCCAAGAATTAAACTTTCAAGCATTGATTTAAACGTTATGGAGGAGCAACCAGGTGATAAAAACCCACCATTTATGTCGGTGTTACACCCACCACAAAAAACACTCCCCCAAATTTCCTGCCACATAACCAGGACAAACAAAACCACACACAAAATTATAGCTGATAACACACACCTATCAGCAATGTACTCCGGCCAAATTTCTGGAATTGGACCCCGATATTGTCCATCTATAGAGGATAAAATTAATAAATTCAGCGAAAAAGACAGCCATCAAATATTTATAGAACCAGAGGGGTTAGAAAAAAACCTCGTTTACCCAAATGGAATTTCAACAAGCCTACCAACCTCTGCTCAAAAGGAGTTTATTAAATCTATTAAAGGTTTAGAAAAATGTGAAATTGAAGAATTTGGTTACGCTGTTGAATACGACTTTGTCGACCCCAGGTCATTACACCAAACACTAGAAACCAAATTTATAAAAAACCTTTATCTTGCCGGTCAAATCAATGGGACCACGGGCTATGAAGAAGCCTCAGCACAAGGTTTGGTTGCTGGAATAAACTCAGCTCAAGCCATATTTGGGAAAAAAGAGGTAATTTTTGACCGAAGCGAGGCTTATATTGGAGTTTTGATAGATGATTTAACCCTCCACGGAGTGACAGAGCCATATAGAATGTTCACCAGTCGCGCAGAGTTTAGACTTATGTTGTCTCAAGACAACGCATGTCAAAGGCTAACAACCACAGGCCACGACTTAGGATTGGTTGACAAAAAAACCTTTACTATCTATCAAAAAAAAGAACAACAATATCAAGATTTTTTAAACCAAATAAAAAAACTTAAAACAGAACACAACAAAAAACCAATTTCTGGTGAAAACCTACTTAGGAGAACAGACTTAAAACCAATAGAAATAAAACAACTACTTAATATTTTACCTAAAAACAAAGAGTTTTTTAAAAGAGCCGCAAACGAAATTAAATACAGTGGGTACATAACAAAACAAAAAAGAGAGGTAGAAAGCTCTAAGAAAAAAGAAAAAACCCCAATACCAAACAATATTAAATATTCAAAAATTAAAGGGCTTTCAAATGAGGTTGTTGAAAGATTGAGCGAAAATAAACCTGGATCGTTGGGGCAAGCCAGCAGACTAGAGGGGGTAACCCCCGCAGCAATAAATCTAATTGCAATCACCATTAAAAAAAACCAGTTACTAGAGAAGGTTTAAACCAATCAACACAGATCAAAAAATAAACGACCTAATTTCAACCTATATAGAAGAGATCTTAAAATTTAACAAAGCCCACAACATTCTAGGCCGCTTTTCAAAAAAAGAGATATTCAAATTAGATGTTAAAGACTGTAAAACCATCCTCAAACACATACCACACAACAATAAAGTTTTAGATATAGGAAGTGGCGCAGGCTTACCCGGCATAATTATTGCCATCACACAACCACAAACCAAAGTAACAATGTCAGAAAAAAACAAAAAAAAAGCCTACTTCATAAAAAAAACCATTCGAACCCTAAAACTAAAAAACGCTCAAATTTTAGACAAAACCATCACACCAAATCTAATAACACAAAAAAAATTTGATATTATTACAGCCAGAGCCCTTGCCCCAACATCAAAAATTGTTGATATATCCCAACACCTCCTTACCCCAAAAGGCAGATTTCTTTTAATGAAAGGGACTAAAGAAAAAATAAATGAAGAGATTGTCCTGTTGGATAATAATAAATACTCTTATATTATCCATAAAGCAGGGACAACAAATCAAAACCGACACATTTTAGAAATCAACCAAAAATGAAACATATTATTGCAATAGCCAACCAAAAAGGCGGCGTGGGAAAAACAACCACTGCAGTAAATTTAGCCGCAGCGCTTGCGGCAACAAAAAGAAGGGTTTTATTGGTCGATTTAGACCCCCAGGGCAATGCCAGCACAGCAGCGGGGACAACAAAAAATGAAAACACTTTATTTCAAATATATTCTCAGAATTTAAATATAAAAGAACACATACTAAAATCTCCAAGTGGGTATGATGTTATGCCTGGCGGTGAAAACCTCACAGCCTTAGAGGTTTACATCAGAAATGAAAGTAAACAAGGGGAACTTAAAAAACAACTTTCCCCCTTAGACTATGAGTTTGTAATCATGGACACACCACCATCACTTAACCAGCTCACCCTTGAATCCCTTTTTGCTGCAACAGCAACACTTATTCCCTTACAGTGTGAATATTACTCACTGGAGGGTATCTCCTCACTTATTAACACTATAAACACCCTTAAAAACAAAAATCTTACCAATAACAGGGTGTTTGGAATTGTTAGAACGATGGTTGATATGAGAAACAACCTTGCCAAAGAGGTGTCTGAAGAGCTTGAAAAACACTTTCCAACACTTGTTTTTAACACACTAATACCAAGAAATGTTAAATTGGCTGAAGCACCCAGCCACAGGACCTCGGCCATTCAATATATGCCGTCGTCTTTTGGAGCAAAAGCATACTTAGCCCTTGCGGGTGAGCTTATAAGGAGAATTGAAAGTGGCGGATAAAATACTTAACACTGGCCTAGATGCGCTACTTGGCGATGTTGCAGCCCCAAACAAACAATCCATAAAAGAAATAGAGCTTAATCAAATAAAACCAAACCGATTCCAGCCCAGGCAATCGTTTGACGAAGAAAAAATAAATGAGCTATCTCAATCCATTGCCAAACATGGGATTCTTTCACCAATTTTGGTTAGGGAAACTGGTGCAGGCGGCTTTGAATTGATAGCGGGGGAAAGAAGGTTAAGGGCTGCAAAAAAAGCAGGCCTTCAAACAGCACCCTGTATGGTTGATTCGGCTGAGGACCAACTCGCACTAGAGCTTGCATTGATTGAAAATCTTCAGCGCGAGGACCTAAATCCGATTGAGGAAGCTAGGGGTTATGACAGACTCAAAAAAGAGTTTTCTCTAACACAAGATAAAATTGCTGAGGTAACCGGAAAAGCTCGAAGCTCCGTCGCGAACTCTATGAGACTTCTTAACTTGCCCCCATCAATTATTAATCTTTTATATTCAGGTGATTTAGAAAAAGGACATGCAAAAATCCTTGCATCCATGGACCCTAAAGAAGCTGAAGAACTTGCAAAAAAAATAGTAGCTTTAGGAATGACGGTCAAAGACGCCGCCACCTCAACCAAACCAAACAAAACTAAAAAACATACAACAACCAAAAACAGAGACCTTTTAAATATTGAAGAAGAGATCTCAGAAAACATTGGTCACAAAACCCAAATAGAACAACAATCTGCCTCTAAAGGAAAAATCTCTATTTCTTACTCTTCAAAAGACGAAAGAGAAGTAATAATAAGCAAACTATTAAAATTAAAGAATAATTAAACTTGTTCTAAAGAGTATAAATTTTTATAATCTGCTCCGTAAAAAACATACTTGACTTAAAATTAATATTATAAAAAACAACTGGTTGTCTTTGGTGGGATTGCTGACCTCTCTTTTGATATTTCCAACATCCTCACAACTAATTTTTGTTTCTTATTTGGCCGCGTTATCTTGTGTTATTTACTTATCAAGCAAACCAAATAATGGAATGTTAAATTTGTACTTAGCTTTTGTTATGAGGTGGTTAATTTTTATATTTTTTTCAATACTTTCTTTATTATATATTCCAGAAAACTCTCTCATTGCAGTCTTTCTCCTTGTATACTTAAACACAACTTTTAACCCTAAACCAATCACAAATTAAGATGGCTGCAGAATCAAACGGAGAAGTTACAAGCGCTGAATACATTCAACACCATTTAACCAATTGGATTTGTGGAAAAACCGAAAACCATGGGTGGACCTGTGATCCACATTATGCAGATGAGATGGGTTTCTGGGCCTTTCATATTGATTCACTTGGTTGGTCTGTTTTCTTGGGGTTGGTTTTTATAGGCTTGTTCCGCTTTGGCATTCCCAAACTTTCAACAGAGGCTCCAACTGGAATACAAAACTTTGTAGAGATGTGTATAGAGTTTGTAAACAATAACGTACAAAGCATATTCACTTCAGCTAAAAATAATTTGATTGGCCCCATGGCATTAACAGTTCTTGCCTGGGTCTTTCTTATGAATTTAATGGATTTAGTTCCAGTTGATTATCTCCCAGAGTTAGCTAAGGGAGCTGGGATCGAATATTTTAAAGTCGTCCCAACCACCGATCCAAACATAACACTAGGCATGGCTTTGGCGGTTTTCGTGCTAATTATTTTTTACAGCATTAAAATAAAAGGGTTGAAAGGATTTTTGGCTGAGCTTACCCTACACCCCTTCGGCAAGTATTTATTACCTCTCAATTTAATTCTTGAGGGGGTTAATCTAATTGCAAAACCTATATCGCTTGGCCTTCGTCTTTTTGGAAATTTATATGCCGGCGAGATGATCTTTATTTTGATAGCTTTAATGTTAACTTTTAGCTCAATATCAATAGGTTTGCTTGGGGTGGGCCTTCATTTAATATGGGCCCTTTTTCATGTTTTGATTATAGGCTTACAGGCCTTTATTTTTATGGTGCTAACCATTGTTTATTTGGCAATGGCGCATGAAACAGAAGACCATTAGGTCTTTAATTTTTAGGAGAAAAGAATGGAACAATCACTTATATACATAGCATCAGGCCTGATGATTGGGCTGGGCGCTGTAGGAGCCGCGATTGGTGTGGGTGTTTTAGGTGGCAAGTATTTAGAAGGCGCAGCTCGTCAACCAGAGCTTATCCCAATGTTGAGAACACAACTCTTTATTGTTATGGGTCTTGTTGACGCAGTCCCAATGATTGGTGTTGGATTAGGCCTTTATTTAATGTTTGCTGCTTAAGATAAAACATGAATATTAACGCAACACTCTTAGGTCAAACTCTAGCATTTGTTATTTTTGTAGCAATTTGCTGGAAGTATGTATGGCCACCAATCATTGCGATCATGGAAGAGAGAGAGAAGCGTATAACGGACGGTTTAGAGGCGGCAAAAAAAGCCGATGATTCTTTAGAAGAGGCACAACTTGCTTTTGATCAAAAGATGAATAAAGCAAAAATAGAGGCCGCCGAGATATTAGAAAAAGCCAACTCCAGAGGCTCACAAATCATTAGCGATGCAGCTGAAAAAGCGGAAGCTGAGGCTGAAAAGATTCTAACCTCAGCATCAAAAACGATAGAAAACGATGTGAATAAAGCCAAAGAAGAACTAAGGCAAAAAATGTCAGAGCTCATCATTGATACCTCTGAAAAAATATTGGAAGATGAAATTAACCCTGATAAACATCAAGAGCTTCTTAAAAAGGCTTCCTCAGAGCTATAAAAGATGATTGAGCTATCTCCACTTGCCAGACCATATGCCAAAGCTGTTTTTTCAGCAGCCCTGGACGCTGGCAACCAAGAGGCGGCCGCAAAAGACCTAGCCCTATTATCCGCAGTATCCCAAACAAAAGAGGTTTCAAGCTTGATAGAGGGCCCTGAGCTTTCTAAAGAAAAAATTGCTCAAACAATCATAGGGTTGGTTGAAGATAGAATAGGCGACCTACCAAAAAAAATGCTAGAACTGCTCGCGGAGAACAAAAGACTTAATCTAATTGAGGCCATCAATACAAGTTACCAAGAATTACTAGAGCAACATAACAAAACAAGCTCCATTGTTGTTAATGTTGCCAATCTACCCTCAGAAGACAACAAAAAAATTATTATTGAAAAACTCTTAGCAGAACATGGAGAGGGTTCAAATATAGAATTTTCAGAAGACCCGTCAATTATGGGCGGCCTATCTATCAAAATCGGAGATGAAACTCTAGATCTTTCGATTAGAGGAAGGGTCAAAAAATTAGTAAACCAATTAAATTTTTAAGGTGAAAAAATGAGCCAATTAAACCCATCAGAAATTTCCAGCGTATTAAAGGAAAAAATTTCAGGCCTTGATCTGTCTGCTGAAAGAAAAAACGAAGGCATTATTGTTAGTGTTTCAGACGGCATTGTCCGCGTCCATGGTATGGGCGATGTTATGTATGGCGAGCTTATTGAATTTGAAGGTGGTGTTTTAGGTTTGGCACTTAACCTTGAGCAGGACTCAGTCGGGGCTGTAGTCCTTGGAGATTATCTTGGGCTTATTGAGGGTCAAAAAGCTGTTTGTACAGGAAGAATTCTAGAGGTGCCGGTTGGCGAAGCATTATTGGGAAGGGTTGTAGATGCTTTAGGTAATCCTATCGATGGCAAGGGCGAGATTAAAACAGATTCTACAGCTCCAGTTGAGGTTGTTGCTCCAGGTGTTATTGCTAGACTGTCAGTTGATCAACCGGTTCAAATTGGTTTAAAAGCTATTGATGCCATGGTTCCAATTGGAAGAGGGCAAAGAGAGTTAATTATTGGAGACAGGCAAACCGGCAAGACTGCTGTTGCAGTTGATGCAATTATCAATCAAAAAGGAACCGGTATTAAATGTATTTATGTTGCCATTGGACAAAAACAATCCACTGTTGTTAATGTAGTAAAAAAGCTCGAGGAGCACGGGGCCTTGGAACACAGTGTTGTTGTTTCAGCATCAGCATCTGATCCAGCCCCAATGCAGTATCTTTCACCATATTCTGGTTGTTCAATGGGAGAGTATTTTAGAGACAAAGGAGAAGATGCTCTCATTGTCTATGATGATCTTTCTAAACAAGCTATTGCATATCGTCAGGTTTCATTGCTTTTAAAGAGACCCCCAGGAAGAGAGGCTTATCCAGGAGACGTTTTCTATCTTCACTCAAGATTGTTAGAAAGAGCCGCTAGAGTTAATGCAGACTATGTAGAAAAAGTTACCAATGGAAAAGTTAAGGGCAAAACCGGCTCTTTAACCGCTCTTCCGATTATCGAAACACAAGCAGGGGACGTGTCAGCCTTTGTTCCTACAAACGTTATCTCAATCACAGATGGTCAAATTTTCTTAGAAACTGATTTGTTTAATTCAGGCGTAAGACCGGCTATTAACCCAGGAATATCTGTGTCTAGAGTAGGCGGAGCAGCGCAAACCAAGATTATGAAAAAACTTAGTGGCGGGGTAAGAACTGCATTAGCTCAATATAGAGAGTTAGCAGCCTTCTCCCAGTTTGCCTCAGATTTAGATGATGCTACAAAGGCTCAGCTTGCCAGAGGACAAAGAATCACAGAGCTTATTAAACAAAAGCAATATTCTCCAATGAGCGTCGCCCAACAATCCTTAAGCATTTTTGCAGCTGATAGGGGTTACATGGATGATGTTGAAGTTGAAAAAATTGGAAGTTTTGAAGAGGCACTGCACGGCTATTTTACTTCAGAAAAAGCAGATCTTGAAAAGAGCATTAATGACACAGGTGACTGGAATGATGATATTGAAAAACAATTCACTGAAGTGGTTGAGCGGTTTAAGAAAACCCAAACATTTTAATTTATAGATAATGGCTAATACCAAAGAAGTAAGAAAGCAGATTGCGAGCATTAAAAGCACGCAAAAAATTACTTCGGCCATGGAAATGGTTGCAGCTAGCAAAATTAAAAAAACACAAAATGAAATGCGGCTTGGAAGACCCTACTCTGAAAAGATTAAAGAGGTGATCTCTCACATTGCGACCTCAAGCTCTGAATACTCACACCCATTTTATGAGCATAGAGAACCCAAGAAAGCCTGTTTTTTGGTTGTCAGCTCTGATAAAGGACTGTGTGGCGGACTTAACATTAACTTATTTAAACAAGTTATAAGCAAATCAGCCGAATTAAATGCGCAAGGCATAGAATCAAATTTTGCATTAATTGGTTTAAAAGCAGCAAGTTTCTTTAAGTCTGTTGGTGGAGATGTTGTTGCTAATGTTCAAAAATTGGGCGATAAGCCTGATCCAGACGCACTAATTGGACTAACTAAAATAGTCCTAGATCTTCATAGAAGCGGAGAAATAGACCAGGTTTATTTATGTGGAAACGGCTTTGTGAATACCATGACGCAACAACCCAAAGTTGAGCAGTTAATTCCTCTGCCAGCAGAAAAAAATGATGGGCTTATTTCAACACACTGGGATTATATTTATGAGCCAGAAGCGCAAGAGTTATTAGAAGGGTTAATGACAAGATACATTGAGTCATTAATTTATCATGCTGTTATTGAGAATAGCGCATGTGAACAAGCGGCAAAAATGCTGGCAATGAAGAATGCCACAGAAAATGCTGGTGATTTAATTAAAGAACTGGAACTGTTATACAACAATGTAAGACAAGCAGCCATTACTCAGGAATTATCTGAGATAGTTGGTGGAGCGGCTGCGGTTTAAGGAGAAAGAAATGAGCAATGGGCTAGTAACACAAATTATCGGAGCGGTTATCGACGTTGAGTTTGAAAAGAACAACATCCCTCAAATATATGAAGCTATTAAAATAACAGATACAGGAACTGTGCTTGAGGTTCAACAGCAACTTGGCGATGGAATTGTTAGAGCAATTGCCATGGGAATAACCGAAGGATTAAAAAGGGGTTTAACAGTTGAGCGCACTAACGCTCCTATTTCTGTGCCAGTTGGCGAAAAAACTCTTGGACGAATCATGGACGTTTTAGGCAACCCAATTGATGAATGTGGACCTATTGGCGCAAAAGAACAAATGCCAATTCATAGGAAGCCACCCAGTTACACTGACCAGTCTTTATCAGACGATTTATTAGAGACAGGCATTAAGGTTATCGATTTAATTTGCCCTTTCGCTAAGGGCGGAAAAATTGGCTTATTTGGTGGAGCTGGGGTTGGTAAGACCGTGAATATGATGGAGCTTATTAACAACATTGCTACCGAACACTCTGGATTATCAGTGTTTGCAGGGGTTGGAGAAAGAACGCGCGAAGGAAATGATTTCTACTTCGAAATGCAAGAGTCAGGAGTGGTAAATGTTAAGAAGCCAAGCGAATCAAAAGTGGCTATGGTTTATGGGCAGATGAATGAGCCCCCTGGAAACAGACTTCGAGTTGCTTTGACTGGATTGACTATGGCTGAAAAGTTTAGGGATGAAGGAAGAGATGTTTTGTTGTTTATTGATAATATTTATCGATACACGTTAGCCGGAGTTGAGGTGTCTGCGTTGCTTGGAAGAATGCCATCAGCTGTGGGATATCAGCCCACATTGGGCGAAGAAATGGGAGCCCTTCAAGAAAGAATTACTTCAACAAAAGATGGCTCCATTACATCAATTCAAGCTGTGTATGTTCCAGCTGACGACTTAACCGACCCATCACCAGCAACAACTTTTGCTCATTTAGATGCAACTGTTGTGCTTTCAAGACAAATTGCTGAGCTGGGAATTTATCCCGCTGTAGATCCGCTTGATTCAACAAGCAGGCAACTTGACCCACTCGTGGTTGGTGAAGAGCATTATAATGTTGCTCAAGGCGTCCAAGGAGTTTTACAAAAGTATAAAGAGCTCAAAGATATTATTGCTATTTTGGGCATGGATGAATTATCCGAAGAAGATAAATTAGCCGTAGCAAGAGCAAGAAAGGTTGAAAGATTTTTATCGCAACCATTTACCGTTGCCGAGGTCTTCACAGGCTCTTCTGGAAAATATGTAAAACTAGAGGATACGATTAAATCATTTAAAGGGATTCTTGCTGGAGATTACGACGATCTTCCAGAACAAGCTTTTTATATGGTTGGAACAATCGAAGAAGTTGTAGAAAAAGCAAAAACTTTATAATTTATGTCTACCATTAAAGTTAGCATAGTTTCATCAAGCGAAGAAATCTATTCTGGTGAAGGCACTATGGTTTTTGCTACAGGGTCTCTTGGTGAAATAGGTATTGCACCAGGTCACGCACCTTTATTGACTGGTTTGGCCCCTGGTCCGGTGAGGGTTCAGAATGGCGATGATGAAAAAACTTTCTTTTGTTCAGGCGGATTTATCGAAATACAACCCGACATTGTAACTTTCTTATCTGACAGAGCAGAGCGCGCGGAGTCTATGGATGAAGCAGAAGCCATTAAAGCACAAGAACTTGCAGAAAAAAATATACACGATAAAAAAGCACAGCTTGATTATGCTAAAGCGGCTGCACAATTAGCCGAAGCAGCCGCAAGGATCAAAACCATTCAAAAATTAAGAAAAAACAAGTAAGGTACTTGTATCAAAGTTAATTCGTTATTGCATTGAATATTCACACTATTATCCTTGCAGCAGGCCAGGGCATCCGAATGAATACCAACCTTCCCAAGGTTATGCAGCCGCTTGGGGGACAAACCCTCATCTCTCACGTTATTAACACCGCTCAACAAAATAGCAAAAACATAACTGTAGTTGTAGGACATCAAAAAGCTCTGTTAAAAGAACATATAGCAACAATTGACCCTCAAATTCAAACAACCGATCAAGACGATCAGCTTGGAACTGCCCATGCCGTCAAAACCGTTGCACATTTGATCCAAGACGACGAAAAGGTATTGGTTTTATACGGTGACGTACCTTTAATTAGTAGCGCAACCATTAAAGCATTGGTTGCTTCTGGGCAAGAGTGCGCGCTCTTATCAATGATTTTAAAAGATCCAACCGGTTACGGAAGAATTGTGACCAATGAACAGGACCAAGCCTTAAGAATTATTGAGCAAAAAGATGCATCTGTAGAAGAGAGATTAATTCAAGAGGTGTTTACTGGTATTTTGTTGATCGATGGCAGCCTTTTGAAGTCATCATTAGATGACATTAATAACCAAAATGCAGCCAATGAGTACTATCTTACTGACCTAGTGGAGATACTTTCTGGAAAAGGGGTTAAAATAAAATGTATACAAACCAATCCCACTGAAGTGGTAGGGGCAAACAACAAAAAAGAATTACACGAACTAGAATCTATATTAAGAAACATGAGTGCTGAAAAATTACTAGAACAAGGAATAACAATTCTTGATGTGACACGTGTCGATGTTCGTGGCGAGGTTGAAGCGGGCAAAGATTGTTCTGTAGATGTAAATGTTATATTTGAGGGTAAGGTCACTCTTGGTCAAAACGTCACCATTAAATCAAATGTTGTTTTACAGAATGTTTCTATTGGAGATAACACAACGATTGAATCCTTCAGCCATCTTTCATCAGCAACCGTAGGTTCTAATTGCAATATAGGACCCTATGCGCGCCTTAGAGAGGGCTCAGAAATAGGAGACGGTGCAAAAATTGGTAATTTTGTTGAGACCAAAAAAACCAAGCTTGGAGATGGCGCCAAAGCCAATCATCTTGCATATCTAGGTGATGCAGAGATAGGCAGTAACACTAATGTCGGAGCAGGAACTATTACTTGTAATTATGATGGAACCAACAAACATAAAACAACCATTGGTGATGAGAGCTTTATTGGAACCAATTCTTCGTTAGTGGCACCTGTTAATATTGGTAAAGGTGCATATGTAGGCGCTGGATCTGTAATTACAAAAGATGTGCCTGATAAAGCTTTGGCCGTGGGGCGTGGCAAACAAGTTATCAAAGAAGACTGGGCTAAAAACAAAAAATAATATGTGTGGAATTATTGGAGCGGCATCATCTCGCAATGTAGGCAAGTTATTGGTTCAAGGCCTACACAAGATGGAATATCGTGGCTATGATTCAGCTGGCATCGCATTGCATCAAAAAGACAGCATTTTTAGTTTGAGAACTTTGGGCAAAGTTAGCTTGCTTGAAGAGGGGATGATTGAGAAACGCCCTAAAAGCAAACTGGGCATTGCTCACACACGCTGGGCAACACATGGACAACCCTCAGAACAGAACGCTCATCCCCACGCATCAAGCGGAGAGGTTCACATTGTCCACAATGGAATCATAGAAAATTATCTTGAGCTCACAGAAAAACTGACTCAAGCCGGATACACCTTTGAATCAGAGACGGACTCAGAAGTCATAGCTCATTTGCTTCATCAACATTTTCAGTCTTCTGGCGATCTTTTATCTGCAATGCATGATGCCATCAAAGAGCTTGATGGCGCATACGCAATAGCGGCAATTCATATTAATGATAAAAATCGACTGGTTGTTGCAAGAAACAAAAGCCCGCTTTTAATTGGGATTGGCTTGGAAGAAAATTTTGCAGCATCTGATCCATTGGCCCTTTCTCAACTAACCAATGAGTTTGTCTTTTTAGAAGATGGCGATGTTGCTGAAATTACTATGCAGGACTATCAAATATTTGGTGGGAAAAATGCACCTGTAAAAAGAGACATAACTGAAATAGATATAGCAGTTAATGCGGTTACCAAAGGCAAATATTCTCACTTCATGGAAAAGGAGATATATGAACAACCCGATGCAGTTGCCAATACCCTTAACGGAAAGCTAGGAGAGGATGATATTCTAGACAATATATTTGGTCTAGGCTCATCAGAAGTTTTTAGCAAAATCAAAAGAATTCAGTTTGTTGCTTGCGGGACTAGTTTGCATGCAGGAAAAGTAGGAAGGTTTTGGTTTGAGCAAATAGCAAAAATCCCCTGTTACGTAGATTTTGCCAGCGAATATCGATACAGAGACCCGTTGGTTGAAGAGGGCACTTTGTTTGTTACCATATCCCAATCTGGTGAAACCGCAGATACACTGGCCGCACTAAAATATGCACAGAAAAAAGATTATTTAAGCACTCTCTCAATTTGTAATGTTCCAACTAGTTCACTGGCTCGAGAATCTGAACATGTTCTATTTACCAATGCTGGCCCAGAGATAGGCGTAGCTTCAACTAAAGCTTTTACGACCCAGCTTGCAGGCCTTATGTTGCTTGCCATGTCGATTTCAAAAAGTTTAGATAAAGATAAAAAATTGAGAAAAAAGCTAGCTAGCGAACTAAGATCTTTGCCAGATGTTATTAAGGAAACCTTAAAATTATCTGAAGAGATCTCAGGCATTGTTCCCAGGATAGCGGATAAGGACAATGCGTTATTTTTAGGTCGCGGTATGTTTTTTCCAATTGTTCAAGAGGGCGCATTAAAGCTAAAAGAAATTTCTTATATTCATGCCGAAGCCTATCCTGCCGGTGAATTAAAACACGGTCCACTTGCTTTGGTCGATGATCAAATCCCCGTGGTTGCACTTTCGCCAGAAAATACACTTACTGAAAAACTTGTTTCAAACTTAGAGGAAGTAAAGGCTCGAGGGGGAACACTCTATGTTTTTGGAGGTGGGAATTCCAAAATAAATATAGAGAACGGCACTTTTATTGAAATGCCAGAGTGCAGTGAATTATTAGCTCCAATCATTTATACCATTCCACTTCAAATTCTTGCCTACCAAGTAGCATGTCAAAGAGGTACTGATTTAGACCAGCCAAGGAACTTAGCTAAATCCGTCACCGTGGAGTAGAACAAAACAGATAATTAAAAAGGAGAATTAAGTGAATAGAAAA
>CAYUHD010000024.1:0-20005 GCA_964444385.1 uncultured Gammaproteobacteria bacterium | reverse complement strand
AGAATGAGGCAATTGAACTTGATAGCATTGAAATATATTGGATAAATGAAGATGGAAAAATCTATAAGGTTCAAACATACTTTGGTCCGCCTGAAGGCAGGACTCTTGATCCATTTTTCTCTAAAGCAGAAATTTAAAATTAACTTTATAGAAACAAGCACGAAACTGAGACTATAACTACAATAGCTATTCCTAGTTTATTTTCTTATACCCAATCCTCAAAGGAAGATAAAGTATTTCCAGCGATATATGCGAAGGTAAGTGCTGGGCCAATTGTGCCCCCTCCTCCACCATAACTAGGTCCTGGAGACCCTACCCCAGAAGAATTTCCAGAAGCACATAACCTTTTAATGGGAATTTCATTTACATCTAATACCTCTGAAAATTTGTTAACTCTAGGACCTCCACATGTGCCTAAATGAGCAGGTGCTATTTCTGCTCCATAAAAAGGAGGTACATCAATGGGTTGAAGGGCTAAACTGGTGTCATCAAGGCCCATCCTGTCATAATGAGTTTCTCCTCTATGAAAATCAGGATCGATTCCCAACAAAGCATTTTTATTAAAATTAGAAATAGTTAATTTTAAATTATTTTGATTTATACCTAACTTATTTGCCAGCCCTTCTATGGTGTTAGATTTAGAAAACCACTTAGGCAATGCCTGATCAAATTTTTTACCAGCCAAAGTTCCGTTGAGCCGTACTTTATGATCAAAGATTTGAAAAGCTGGTATGTTTTTATATTTTAAAGCGCCCCAATTATCTTTTGCATGAAATGAACGCCATCAAGAATCATAATCTGCCTTCTCATTTGAAAATCTATTTCCATAACGATTTACTAAAACACAACTAGCATAATATTTTTTTTCAGTTACCGCATTCAAAGATCCTAACACCTCAGCGTCCCCTTTGTAGACCACGCTTCCCCAAACTTCGTTCATATTTCTTAAGTCAGCACCTAGTTTCATTGCCATCTTTATGCCATCTCCAGTATTTGATTTGACTCCAACTCCATAAGATGGAACTGATAAAAAATTTTTTTTCATTTGAGTATTATGATCAAATCCACCACTTGCTAGATGAACTCCTTTTTTTGTTTTTAAATTAAACACCTTTCCTTTTGAGTTATATGAGACTCCTAGAACTTCGGTTGATCCATCTTCATTTATTCTACTAATTAATTTTATAGCTGGAGCATCTAAAAGTATTTTCCCACCTAAATTTTTAAAAGTTCTTAATAAATAAGAAATCAACACTCCTCCAAAATGGGCTCCGACAGGCCCCTCAGTATCAGGTTCAATACTTCGTCCTTTAAGAACACTTCCTTCCCAATCGGTATGATACTCTGAAGCTTCCCCCATAATTTTTGAGACCCTCCATTTCAAAGAGGTGTTATCTTCTAAAAACTTAACCATCCTTGGACCCTCTTTAGCAAATACATCAATTAATTCTTGATCAGCCTGTCCCTGAGAAAGTTGATTTAGATATTTTAAATAATTTGTTTTTGAATCAGTATATCCTTCCCTTTTCATTACATGATTATTTGGAACCCACGCAACTCCTCCTGAAATAGCTGTGGTACCTCCAGGCGATGAGGCTTTCTCTAAAACTACAACTCTTAGCCCCTTTTTTAATGCTGCTATCGCCCCAACCAAACCTGTGCCGGACCCTATAACTGCAATATCTGTTTCACCATGCCATATAAAATTATTATTAACTTTAAGTTGTTTTTTTGAGCTAATAAGAAAACCTGTACCTATAAGGCCTATAAAGCTTTTTAAGAAAAAATCTCTTCTTTTAAATAGGCTCATATAGTAAAAAACATATATTAGGCTATAAAGTATTAGACCTGCTAATATGTTTACCAGCAATAAATCCAAATGTCATTGCAGGACCAATTGTAGCCCCTGGGCCTGGGTAGGTAGTAAGTAAGGCTGGGGTGCAATTACCTGAAGCATATAATCCTGAGATTGGGTCATTATTTTTATTCATAACTTGACCATTTTCATTAATGACCATGCCGCCACATGTAGCAAATTCGCCTGGATCAATTCTCATAGCATAAAATGGTGCTTGCTCGACAGGACCTAAACAAGGATTGATAAGACTTTGATCGCCAGAAAATCTATCTCTTTCATTATCACCTCTTTGAAAATCTAAGTCCTTACCAGTTTTTGAATATTCATTAACTTTTTGAATAGTTTCTATTAATCCACCAGGATTTATTCCTGTTTTTTTTGCTAATTCTTCAATAGAGCTTGCACGAGTAATAAAATCATCATTAAACCAATATTTATGAACAAATTTTACTAGAGAGTCTGGAAAAAACTTTCCTGGCATAAGGGGACCAACTGGATAATTTTTGCGATGGTTGGCATCAAAGATCATATACATTGGTGTAAAAGATTCCCCTTCTTCCTGTTTTTTTAATACTTCAAGCATAAAAGTAAGATAATTTTGAGACTCATTAGAAAAACGTTTCCCAGATTTATTAACTGTATAGTTCCCTGGCATTGATTTTTCTACTTCACTCAGTCTTGGAAAATCTTCATCAGGAGCTTTTAGTGTTGTAACCCACCATGCTTTATCCATAAACTTTAACTTTGCTCCAATAGCTTCTGCAGCTTTAATAGGATCTCCGGTATTAGTTTTTGGTTCACAACCCCAATCAGCATTAGTTGGTTTAGGTAGATATTCCTCTCTCATAGATTGATTCTGACCAAATCCACCCGAGGCAACAATAATACCTCTAGTAGTTTTAATACGTATGATTTGACCATCTTTATTTACTACTGCGCCAACAACGCTATTATTTTTAAAAATATACTCTTTTAATTCCGTGGATCTCCATATAGGAATATTTCTTTTTTTTACTGAAGAAATTAATCTAGTAACTGATGCAGCACCAAAGGCCAATCGTCTTGATCTTTTACGTTTAATTCTCCAAGGAATATCTAACCAATACTTAAAAAATATTTTTAAAAATAATCTAAGCCATCCGGGTGACTGGGTAGTAAATGCATGGGACTCTTCAAAATTAACTCCATATCTTCCAAAAAGAATAGTTTGAGGTCCAGAAGGATGAAGATTATCTACATCGTCTCCTAAAATATCTGCTGAAACTGGCAGAGGTTCAAGAGCACGATTTCCTAATTTAACTCCAGGAGCATCTTGAAAGTAATCAGGATAATGTTCAAGGCTGGTATATCTTGCATCAGTATTTTCTTCCATAAATTTAACCATCTTTGGGCCTTGATCAAGATATGTATCAATTAAGACTTCATTAAATTCATCCACTGGAATTGTTGCTTTTAAGTATTCTTTAGCTTCAGATATAGAGTCGTGTGCGCCCTTTTCTTTTCCAAGGTGATTATCAGGAATCCATATAACTCCACCAGAAGTAGCGCTTGTACCTCCAATGAGGTGGCTTTTCTCAATTACTAATACTTTTGCAGGATTTAAAATATCAGCTGTTAATGCGGCCGTTAATCCACCACAGCCGCTGCCAATTACAAGTACATCAAAAATTTCATCAAACTGATCTGACATAAATACAACCCTATACAGTATATTCTTTACGTTGCTCTAATTTTTTTGGAACTTGATCTCTATCAACATAAAATTGGTCATACCACTCCCTAAGTTTATGCAATGGTCCGTCTCCATCACACAATAATGGATTATCAACTCTAAATTTATTGTGCCAAATATCAAC
This sequence comes from uncultured Gammaproteobacteria bacterium, assembly GCA_964444385.1. Lineage (GTDB taxonomy): Bacteria > Pseudomonadota > Gammaproteobacteria > Magnimaribacterales > D2472 > D2472. The sequence continues at coordinate 16,291 of CAYUHD010000024.1, read as the reverse complement.
ATCTTGTTTAAAAGAAAGTTGGGTCATTTCTGTATATTCATCAACAACAGCCTTATTCTCTTCTTTGCTTAAATTAGGGATATTCTGAACTTTTACTCCATGCCGAAGCATAAAGCTATCTCTATCAATAGGAACATGGCTAACCAATTGAATTGAGCTATGGGAAAATCCACCAGCCTCATTGTCAATTGCTGCAATCATATAAGCTGGCCCATAATATGTAGCAGAAGATCTTAACTCACCGCCTTCTCCAAATTCCGAACCTTCATCATTCAATGCATTCATGATTTGAGTTAACTTATGTCCTTCAAAAATATTCTTGAAAAGAGATGGTGCCTTTAAACCATGAACGGTAATAAAGTGAGCTTTATCTGACATATTGTCGATAAGCTCACGGCAATTAATGTGTATCACGTTCTCTTCAATAACCCAATCAGACCAATCTTCAGCAAATGCAGAGTCTTCCCTAGGAACAATCTCATTTTCTAATGGTGGCAATCCCTCAGGATCATTCCATATAAATAGCAAATGGTTCTCCTCACAAACAGGCCAACTTCTAATTCTTGCATTTTTCGGAATTTTTTTTGCGTAAGGAATATCCAGACACATTCCTTCAGCGCCCCAGCCCCAATCATGATAAGGACATCTAACAACATCGCCATCAACCTTACCCATTGTTAAATCACCGCCCATGTGTGGACAAGTAGCCTCTAGAACAACTGCATCACCTCCAGAATTTCTAAAGACCACAATACGTGTTCCAAAAGCCGTAATTGCTTTTGGTTTATCCTTAAAAGTAGAACTTAACCCCAAACAATGCCAGCCCCTTGCGTATCTATCTGGGGGAGGTGTTTGATCAATTTTTCTTAGTGGTATTGTATTCATATTGTTCCATTCTATTGAATTAAAGCATTAAATTTTCAGTCTCACCACCTAACACGCTTAAACCATAGTCAATTGCAAAAGGATCAGAAATGTTAGCAACATGAACTTGGGTTGTCATAATATCTATAAACTTATTCATTACTTTATGGCCAAGAAAAACACTTGCACCTCCACTTGCCTTAACCAGTCTCAAAGCGCCAGCTACACAACGATCATTAATTACACCGACTTGATATCGAAATTTAATTCGATCATTAATATCTATTTCTTTTGAAGTATTCACCGCATTCTGCATAACTTTAAAGTTAGCCTCTACAGTATTCCACATTTCATCAATTTCTAAAGTGATTTCAGATATTAAAGTTGAAGTTAGGGGATTAGTTTTTGCTTCGACTCCAAAACTAGATACCCTAGATCTAGCACCTTCAATAAAACAGTCTAAGGCACCTTTATATGCACCAAGCGAAGGTATAGCTACTGAATGAGTGAAAACCTGACCAAAGGGAAATTTATACAAGGGACCAGGATTTGTTTTATTTCCTGGGCTATTTGTTAAAAATGCATCTTTTAGATAATGAATTCTATAATTTGGAACAAAAGCTCCATCAACCTTGATTCTTTTACTGCCTGTGCCTTTTAGACCGTATACATGCCAATTATCAATGATTTCATAATCATCTCTGGGTATTAATAAAGTTACAAAACTATTAAATCCAACTGAGGGATCTAAAACAGCGCCACCAAAAAACCAATCACAATGATCACTCCCTGATGACCAATCCCATTCTCCAGAAACTCTGTAACCATCCCCCTCAGGTTTTGCAATTCCTTTTGGGGCATATGAAGATGAAATTAGAACAGAGTTATCTTCCCCCCATACATCTTGTTGTGCTTGTTCATCAAAAACAGAAATTTGCCAATTATGCACAGCCACAATAGAAAAAACCCATGCTGACGACATACAAGCTTCAGCAAGTATACTAGTCACCTTATAAAAAACGACAGGATCCATTTCATAACCACCCCATCGAATAGGTTGAAGTATTTTAAAAAAACCTAAATCTTTAAAATCTTGGATTGTTTCATCAGGAAGTTTTCTTAAATTTGCAGTTTCTTCTGCCCTGCTTTCAAGTGCAGGTTTTATATCTCGAGCTCTTTTATATAACTCATCAGCAGATGGTATAGAATTTTTTGTCATCTTAAGCCCCTATAAACTTAGAAAAATTTAAAAATATATATATTAATAATATACACATAGACTATTTTTTCAAAATTCTATGAGTTGTATTTTTGAAGAAGCTTGAATAATTTATAGAAAGTATGAACTTATTTAAATCTTATGTGTCAAAGGAGTAAGTTGGTTAAAAATTTTCCTCTAAATTTTTCCCTAATACCAATTAGAGCGGGCTGGCCATGCCCGCTTGCTCCTAAGTCTATATCGGAAAGAAAAATTGTTCTATGATGAGCTTGCTGTCTCATAAAATGAATTAAACAATATAGTTTTTACATCGAGGCAGAAAAATAGTAACAATTTAATGCATATTTACTGGTTTAAAGATTCAATTACTGGACACCTGAAACAAGTTGATGCTTTATTGAATCAACTTAAACAAGAATTAGTCTTTTCATTGACCTCTATTGATTGTTCTAAAACTGAAACTCCTTTAAATAGTTCTAAGTCAATTTTTTCTAAATTAGCCGAAACTGATCAATCAATTATATTGATTGGCGCGGGGCACAAGGTTTACTCAAGAATTCTTAAATCAAAAAAATACTTAAAAAAGAATTATGGCAAGCATGCAACTTCAATAGCCATCTTGCGTCCAACCTATGAAGTTAATTCCTTTGATTTAATTTGTGCTCCAAAGCATGATTTTCATAAAAGAAGACTTCCCAAAAATGTTATTACATTTCAAGGGTCTCTCGCATCACCATCCCATACTCCAGTCAATAAAAATCAGGCAATAATAGCTATTGGAGGATTGAGCAAACATTATAAATTTAATAAAGAAATTTTAATGAAACAACTGCATTATATTTTAAGTGTGTATCCAAACTATGAGTTTAAAATTTTTAATTCTCGCAGGACGCCTGATGTTATTAACTTAAAAATAAAACAAGAGTTAAATCAGTACTCTAACGCTAACTTTATTGATTTGGATTCTCCTGGGTCCGATACATTTCAAGACAGCCTAAATCAATCGGCTTTAAAATTTGTAACACCGGATAGCTCAAACCTTGTATTTGAGGCACTATCTGCACATGGTAAAACCTATCTAATTCAAATAGAGGATCCAAAATACAGACGGATTTTTGGTACCAAGAAAATAAGAGAATCTATGAATAAGTTAGTAGATTTAAAGAGAGTGGGTCTTGTGAGCATTATTAAAAAGAAAGGAGGCACAAACATTTCTAAAATTGAAAACCCCTCTGCGCATTTTGAACCTCTTGCAGAAGTTGAGAAAATAGCTTTTTCTATAATAAAATTTATCAATCCTCAAGAATGAAAATAGCTCATTTAATATCAAGTAAAATTTTTGCAGGGATTGAACAGCATGTTTATGAATTAGCATCGAGCATGTCTGAAGAATCAGATCAAGTCATTATTTGTGATGAATCCATTCATGCTCATATGTACGGAATTAAAACTACATCATTAAATATAGGATCAAGATATTCTCCATTCAATACATACAAATTAATTAAGTATCTCCATAGAAATAATATATCTATATTACATTGCCATGGTGCTAAAGCCAGCACCATTGGAAAATGGGTTAAAACTTTCAGCAATATCAAAATTGTTTCCACCATACATGGTCATAAAAAGAGTAATTATGCATTTACAAATATGGATGCTGTAATAGGTGTCAACAAAAAACTCATTAATGGCATTCCTGGAAGTACCTATATTCCTAATTGGTTTAATCCATCACATGCAGGCGAGTCATCTACACGCAAAGGACCCATTATCTCAATAGGCAGACTTGAAAAAGTTAAAGGTTTTGATCAGCTAATAAGAAGCTGGGTCAATATCGATAAACAGTTAGAAATCATTGGCTCTGGTCCTGAAGAAGAAAAGTTAAATCAGCTAATTATCGATCATGCTCTTACAGATCGCATTGACATAATTACAAATTGTAATTACAACTCAATTGAAGACAAATATAAAAGTGCCAGTGGGCTTATTGTATCGAGTCTTCGAGAAGGAGGTCCAAGAGTTGTATTGGAGGCAATTAATCATGAGATTCCAGTTCTTGCATCAAGAGTTGGCATGATTCCGGATTTAATTCCTAGCGAATGCCTATCAGAACCAGATGATCAAAACAGTTTACAAGCTCTTCTAGAAGAGATGGTTCCACTTTTGTCTCAGCTGAATATGGAAGGTATAAAGGCAGCTTTAATTGAAGAATATTCAATTTCAAAAGCCGCTAAGAAAACAAAAGCTATTTATGGTGCTTTGCTTAATGCCAACTCATAAACATTGATAGTTGCATTAACTAAATGCTCTTTTGTAAATTTCTTAGGTATAAATTCAGGTGGAGATGCGCTTAAGACTTGATCAATTTTTTTAACAAGCATCTGAATATTCCCATACTCTACCAAACCAAATGCATTTATTGATTCAATTGATTCTTTGACACCCCCTCTGTCCCACCCCATAACAAGGCTACCACAGGCAGCAGCCTCAATAATTGTTCTGCCAAAAGGTTCTGGCTTTGATGATAAATTCAAAACTATATCCGAAATTTTATAAACATCTGAAATATCAGATCTTGCTCCGCAAAAAGTGATGTGATCAGAAAGGTTGTTTGCTTTAATAGATTTTTTTAAAGATTGAAAATAATTCTTTTTATTATTAGCAACTGGGCCTGGAATAATTCCATGAAACTTTGTTGTATCTATATGAGTGAATAAATCAACGAAACTTTCTATCCCTTTCCATCCTGTAATCCTGCCAGGCAAGTTAAGGATAATTTTGTTTTTAGTTTGAGGAAACTCTTTAAACCATGTTTCTTTCCATTCTTCAGTTAATGGCTTGGTATTAAATACTTCAAGATCACACCCTCGATAAATTAAATGCAAATTGGACTCATCAACTTGGTAGTTTTGCTTAATGTAATCTTCAACCGTTCGCGAAATTGCAATCACTTCATCTGCATAAGACATTGATTTGCTATAAAAAGGCTTGCTATACAGACCATGGAATGTAGATACAACAATTGGTTTTTTTTTATTGAAATTTTTTAATGCCAAGTAATTTATCCATGCAGGAAATCTTGAACGGACATGAACTATATCTGGTTGAAACTCTGAATAAATTTTTCTTAAATTTTTTACCTGAAATAAAGCTGTAATATTCTTTTTAGCTATTGGGAGGGTGTAATGTTTAGCACCATGATCGTTCAATAAACTTAGTAGTCCCCCTCCAGCAGAAATTACAGCAGATTCATGACCTAATTTTTTAAGATGATCAGAAAGATCTACTGTGCCACGCTCAACACCACCGATTTTAAGTTCCGGAAGTAATTGAATAACTCTCATGTATTATTCGTAACGAAGTGCTACTGCTGGTTCTAACTGTGCCGCTTTTCTTGCAGGCCAAATACCAAAAAATAACCCAACAAAAGCAGAAAACATAACTGAGCCTAAAATAGCAGAAAAAGGAATAGTAAAGACCCAGTCTTGAAAAACTGTTACTAAAAAATATAGGCTGGAACCAAAAATAACTCCAATAATTCCGCCAATAATACATAAGGTCACAGCTTCAATAATAAATTGAAGTAATATCGCCTGATGCGTTGCTCCTAATGCTTTTCTTAAGCCTATTTCTCTTGTTCTCTCAGTTACAGAGACTAGCATAATATTCATTACACCTATTCCACCAACCATGAGACTGATCCCTGCTATACCAATAAGTAAAGCTGAAAAAATTGCTGTTGCCTGTTTTTGTAAATCAGTAAATTGTGACCAATCATTTATTCTAAAATTATTTTCTTCACCTGGGCCTATATCATGCTCTCTTCTAAGAATCCTTTCAATTGAAATCATAGCTTCTTCTGGTGTATAAGTATTTGGAACTTCTACTCGAATTGCATCAACTCTGTCTCTTCCAAAAACCCTATCGGATGCTGTAAGCAAAGGGATATAAATCTGTTCATCTGGATTAGACCAGCCTGAAGATCCTTCAGAGTTAACAACGCCAATAACTTTAAACGTCACTCCACCAAGATCAATATCCTTATCAACCAAAGCTTTTGAAGATGTTTTAAGTTCTGTTCCAACGCTTGAGCCTAAGACAGCATATCGTTTTCTTGCTAAATCATCTCTTTCTGTAAAAAAAACTCCCTTATCAATCTCATATCCTTGAATATTTAAATAATCTTCTCTAGCCCCTATGACTTGAATACTAATGCTTTCATTTTGATACTTAAGCGATTTGCTCCCACGAATCTCAGGGGCAATTCTCCAATTAATTTCTTTATCTTTAATCAGTGCATCAGCATCAGAGATTGAAAGTGGGGCTGTACTAATTTTCTGTGTTCCGCGGGCTCTTGATGGATAAACTGCTAAAGTTCTGGCAGATGCATTTGTTATAGAATCATCAATTGCCCTTTGAGCGCTCGAGCCGATACCAACCATTGCTATGACAGATGCTGTTCCAATAACTATCGCAATTGTAGTTAAGAGAGATCTTAATAAATTAGCCCTGATTGAATCAACGGCTGTGGTAATTGATTCTTGAAGGATCATAATCTAACCAAATCTACTTTTAATACGCTCTGAAAACCTTTGTTGATATTTTATAAGTCCCTCGCTTGGAAGAACATAGACAACTTCTTTTTTATAAATACCTTCTTTCACTTCAACATAATTTAAATCAGTTTTTCCAACTTTAATCCAAGTTGGCTTTACGCCCTTCTTAGTCTTCTTTAGAACTATAAATGCATCAAAATTTTCACCTTCAACTCTTTTTGCTAAAAAATTATTTAACTCGCTCTCTTTAATACCCAACAAAGGTGCAACAGAGCCAATATCCTTTCTAGTCCTGAGCGAACCTGCCGGAAGAGCTAAAGCAACTTCCTCATTTAAGATTTCAATCTCAACATCTGTATTCATACCAATCAGCAATAAATTATCTTTATTTTCGATATCTATTAATACAGGAAATGTTGTTACGTTCTGATCAATTTTTGACATGGGCTCTATTTTAGACACAACTCCTATAAATTTTTTATTTCGATACGCTGAAACTTTTAAAGTGACTTCTTGACCAATAGTAATCTTACCAATGTCAATTTCATCTATTAATGCTCTCACTCGCACCTTATTCAGATCTGCCATCTCCATTAATAAAGTTCCGCCGCCTACAGCTGATGTTGGTGAGGTTATTACCTGTCCAACTTCCGCTGCTCTGCTAATTACAGTGCCTGCAATTGGCGATCTCACGCTTGTATCATCAAGGGCAATACGAGCATTCTCTAAAAATACCTCTGCTCTCACAAGCTGAGCTCTTGCAGAAGAAAAAGATTCTTGAGCATCTTCAAATGATTTATCAGAGATATTGCCCTCATCATGCAATTTTTTAGAACGCTCAAATTGATTCTTTGCATTGCTTAAACGAACTTTAGATACCTCAAGATCGGCATTTGCCTGAGCAAGGGTATTGGTTGGTGTTCTTTGATCTATTCTTGCAAGAACAACTCCCTCATCAATATAATCTCCGATTTCTGCACCCAGAAAAAGGATTTGACCAGATGCCTTTGATTTTATTTCAATTGACGAAATAGCCTCTACTGTTCCAGAGGCTTCAACGGTGAGCTCAAGCTGTTGAGATCCAGCTTCTTTTAAAGTATAAAACTTAAACTCTTCTTCTTCCCTGTCACCGCCACAGCTCACAATCAAAATAAGTAATAAAAATAAACTAATCTTGCGAGTCATTAAATATTTCATAGTTATTCCTTTCTTATGTCTGATTCTATCAAACCATCTTTAATAAATATCGTTCTTTGAGCTTTAGCGGCAATCTCATTTTCGTGAGTAATGAGAATAATAGTCTGGCCTTGCTTGTGTAGATTATGGAAAAGTTGCATAACCTCATATCCTGTTTGGCTGTCTAAATTTCCCGTCGGCTCATCAGCAAACAAAATAGATGGGTTATTTACTAATGCTCTTGCTATCGCAACTCTTTGTTGCTGCCCTCCTGAAAGCTCGGAAGGTTGGTGACTCATTCTAGATTCAAGCCCCACTTGAGATAGTGTATCTTTTGCTCTGTTAAGTTGATCTGCTTTACCAACACCTGCATATTTTAATGGGAGCATTACATTATCAAGAGCACTATTACGAGCTAATAAATGAAAAGTTTGAAATACGAAACCAATTTCTTTATTTCTAATTCTAGCCAGTTCATCCCCATTCAAAGCACTCACCTCTTGTTGATTAAGATGGTATGTTCCACTTGTTGGACTATCAAGACATCCTATGATATTCATTAAAGTTGATTTACCAGATCCTGATGGCCCCATAATAGCGATAAATTCACCCTTCTCTATACCAAAACTTACGCCTCTTAAAGCTTCGACCGTTTGTGTGCCTAGCGAATAATCCTTAGTAATATTACTTACTTCTATTAGGTTCATAATTGCTTACACAAAAAAACAGGTATTTCTCTGGAGGTATTGTTCTGATAGGTTTCATAATCTGGATAGAATGAGCAAATTAAAGGCCACAACTCGTCTTTTTTTTCTTTTGACACTTCTTTTGCAAGATAGTTCCCAACTCCATTGATGGTAGAAATTTTTAATTCTGGATAAGCCTTAACGTTGTAATACCAATTGGGGTTTTTTGGCATACCTCCTAGTGAGGCAACAAGTATAGGCATGCCTTCTTTATGAACATAAATCAAAGGAATATTTCTAATTTTATTAGTCTTGGCTCCTTTAGTCTCAACAACCATAATTGGAAAACCACCAGGCCATTTATTCCAAAGCCTCCCCTTACTTAATAAGAAAATTGCTGCCTGAAATTTAGCAAAATACTTGATTATCCGCTTTGCAGTTTTTGCCTGCTGTTGAGTATATTTTTCAGACATTTTTATTAATATGTAAAGTTTACTTTACATTATAGACTTTTTACATAAAAGCTTAAGTAGTTTTTATTGTTCTTCTTTCAAAAGAAAAACGCAATTAGCTTTGATAACCAAGGCTTTACTCAAATGACGCTATGCCAGTTTGAAAATTACCAAGAATTAGCGCGTGAAGATCATGAGTGCCTTCATAAGTATTAACAGCCTCAAGATTCATTGAATGCCTTACAACATGGTACTCATCAATAACTCCATTGCCGCCATGCATATCTCTTGCCATACGAGCTATATCGAGAGCTTTACCACAATTATTGCGTTTTATAAGAGAAATCATCTCTGGAACCATCTTGTCTTCATCAATCAACCTTCCAACACGAAGAGCAGCTTGCAGTCCTAGAGATATTTCTGTTTGCATATCTGCTAATTTTTTTTGGATTAATTGCTTTCCAGCTAAAGGATTACCAAATTGCACTCTATCAAGAGTGTATTGTCTCGCAGCATGCCAACAAAATTCAGCAGCCCCTATAACACCCCACGCAATTCCATATCTAGCCATATTAAGACATGTAAATGGCCCTCTGAAACTTTGTGCAAGCGGTAAGACATGGTCGTCTGGAATAAAGACATCAGACATAAATACTTGACCAGTTATAGAAGCTCTTAAAGCAAATTTACCTTCCATTGCTTTTGTTTCCAAACCTTTAAAGTCTTTTTCAGCAATGAAGCCTCTTAAAACACCTTGCTCATCTTTAGCCCAAATTATAAAGACATCTGCAATTGGAGCATTGGTTATCCATGTTTTTGAGCCATTTAAATGATACCCGCCATCTACTTTCTTGGCTCGAGAAAGCATGCTGCTAGGATCAGAGCCTGCGTCAGGTTCTGTTAAACCAAAACAACCTATTAATTCTCCTGTCGCCATTTTTGGCAAAAACTCTTCTTTCTGTTCTTCAGAACCAAAATTATAAATAGCATACATAGATAAAGATGATTGCACGCTAAAAGATGAACGATAACTTGTATCTACTCTCTCAATTTCTCTTGTTATGAGACCATAAGAGACATAATTAATCCCAGCACATCCATAACCTTTAATTGTTGCACCTAATATTCCAAGGTCGCCCATCTCTTTAAAAATTTCAGGATGAAAGGTTTCATTTCTATTAGACTCTAAAATTCTTGGCATTAATGACTTTTGACAATATTCTCGAACATTATCTTTAATCATTCTCTCTTCTTCAGAAAGTTGCTCATCAAATCTAAATATATCGTCCCAATTGTTTTCCATATTTTTTACCAAAAAAAAAGCCCTGATATGAACCAGGGCTTTTATTATATTAGAGAATTAGAATTTATAATATAAATCCACACCTATAGTCCTTGGATGACCATAGAAATCTAGAGTTAATTGACCAAAACCAGGTCCAAATGGAATCATATTGACTACATAAGATTCATTGTTAAGATTTTTAATCCAAAATGTTAAATCTAAATTGTCCATAGGACTAGTCATCAATCTAAAGTCGGTAATACTCCTTTCATCAACATGAGTTAAAGCAGATCGAGGATCCAAGGTACTGTATGGGAATACACCGTGCTCACCAACCCTTGAATGGTCTAACCTCATTCTATAAGTTCCAAAATCTTTCTCTAGTGAAGCGTAAATCATCGCCTCTGGTGCATACGGGAAAAAGTCAGGAGCAAATCCATCAGGAGCCATAACTGATTCTGTATAGTTACTATCCAAGTTACCATAGTTTAAGGTGAATTGAGTTGTATCATTCAGCAATGCCACTGCTTCAAGCTCAAATCCAGATTGTTCAGCTGAATTGTTCAGCACTACAGATGCTGCAGCTTGTTCAGCTGTAAAATATGCAAGTTGCATATCTTCATGCTCATTATCAAAAATAGCAGCATTAATTGATAGTCTGTTATCCATATAACGACCCTTCAACCCGAATTCAACTGATTCAATAAGCTCAGGGCCGTATCCAGCTCCAGCTTGTGCTGGGTTTGAAGCTTCAGTGTTGTAGCCCCCAGCTTTAAAACCATCTGCAGCTTTAGCATATATGGTTGTTGAATCACTTAATTGATGATTAACAATGAACGTATTGCTGGTATTGCTATCACTTCGCTGCTGATTAACAGTCCAATACCCTGAATAAGATGCATAGCCTCTTTTGTCTTCTTCAGTTTTTCTTGATCCAACAGTAATCTCAGTTTTATCGCCAAGATCAAAAGTTACTTGAGCATAAATTGCACTGGCATCACCGCCACCTGAGTACCTTTGATCAATAGAAAATCCACCCATAAATCCTGACTGAGGATTATGAGTAAATGCATCATCTTTAAATGAATAATATCCACCTACATAACTCATAAAATCATTTGAACCAGTTAACTGAAGCTCAATAGTTTTAGATGAATAGGATGTGTGTCTTGCTGTATGGAAAATATAGTGAGGAGTACCATCCATGTCTAATTGATCATCCCAATCAAGCTTACGATCAGCCAACGTTAATTTCAGTTCGCCTAAGCCTGTTTGGTGAGTAATTGTTAAATTTACCCCATCAACGACTGAAGTCTCATACATTTCATTATCCAATGAAGTGATACTATCAAAGCCTAACCTATCATAATAATGCAGAGGGGCTACTTGAAGACCGCCTGTTGCAGGCGATGCACCAAATCCAACTGCAGGAGCCCACCAATCAGCCATATTTCCTAATTGAGGATGTGGAGGTGTATTATCCTGATCTGTCCAATCAAGTGAGAAATCTACCTGAGTCTTCTCACCTGCATAATGAAGTGAAAATTTAAAACCTTTTGAATCTATAACATCTAACTCTGGTGTTGCAGGATTCACATTATTTGGTATAACGCCCTGAGCTGGTTGATAGGGACCAGGAACATTTTTTACAAAACCATCTCTGGTTTTGGTATGCAAAACTACCTTAGCAAATATATCTTGTCCAATTTCATAATCAGCAATTAAGCGACCTTGTTTTAAACCATAATTACCTAATGTCACTGAGCCTGAAACACCAGCGCCTGAAGGCTTTTTACTTATAAAATTGACCGCACCAGCAAGAGTATTTCTTCCATATAGCGTGCCTTGTGGCCCTCTTAAGATTTCAACCCTTTCTAAATCTACTAAATCCCATATACCACCTTGAGTTTTACCCATGTAAACACCATCAACATAAAAACCTACTGATGGCTCCCAGGTTATAGCAGGGTTCAGCGCTACTCCACCACGAATTGCTAATGAAGCTCCGGTATTATTAGCTGGAGCAGGCAAAAGCATTACATTTGGTGCAATACCTTGTAGATCAACCACATTTTTAATATTTAAGTCTTGAATTGTCGCTTCTGTTACAGCAGTGACTGCTATAGGAGTATCTTGAAGTGATTTTTCTGTCTTTTGAGCAGTTACCACTACCTCTTCAAGCGCAACATCAGCCAATAATGTTGTCGATAAAAAAGCTAAAGGCAAAGCAAAAAGTGTTAATTTTAGATTATTCATAGTATCCCCCATACGTAAATGAATGTTTCTTATACACAGTTAATCAGAATTTAGGAGTATCTGTCTAGTTTTTTTGCAAAATAAATATTCTAAACCCTTTCAATACGGATAATTCCAAAGCGTGGTAAGGAAAATTCTATGCCTTCTTTTGTTAGAACAAGGGAAGCAATTTCAATCATTTTGTTACTATTTCCACAAATAATGATTAAAGGCAAAGAAGTTTGGTTTTGATAGGTAAAATCTAAAATTTCTGTGCTCACATCTCTGTGTTTTATTCCATGAAGATCTAGATGAGTAATACCTCTTTCAACAAAGATTTTCATTTCTAATAGTGATTAATATTAAGAAAGATTTGTTTGAACTGTCATTACATCCATTCTTCTTGCATTATGATGATTGTAATCATAGACAATTTCATCGCCCATACTTAAATCTGGAAATCGTTTAAATAATTCTTTTAACATCACTTCAGTTTGTGATCGAACTAAAGTTACTCCGATGCAATAATGCGGTCCTTGACCAAAAGAAATACTTTTATCATGATCTCGTTTGATATCAAATACTCTTGGATTCTCATATATCTTTGGATCCATCCCTGCAGTAGTTGTAATTAGTTGAACCATTTGTCCTTTTTTAATTTGATAACCATTAATTTCTATATCTTCAGAAGCATATCTTGCTAAACCTGTTTTACCAGAAGATTCATATCGCAATGTTTCAGAAATAGCCCCTTGAACTAAGTTTTCATCATTTTTTAGAGCATTTAGTTGATCTGGATGATCTAATAATGTTTTTATTAAATAACTATGTAAATCTACGGCTGTATCAGATCCTGCCCCTAAAACTGCACCAACAAGTGCACACATCTCTAAATTTGATAATTTAGATCCTTGATCTTCGGCAAGTATGAGTGTTGAAAGAAAATCATCGCCAGGATTCTTTCTTCTTTCATCAATCAATTCATTTAAAAGGTTCAGTCCCTCTGGTACGCCTTTGATCGCATCTTTTCTTTCTTCAGGAGTTAACATTGGATTGATACCTCTTACCACCCCATATGCTAGAGAGTCAAAAATAGGAAATTTTTCCCTTGGAATTCCTACCAAACTAGCAATAGCTTGAGTGGGAACTATTTCAGCTACCTCGGCAGCAAAATTAAAAGCATCCGGGGTACCTATTTCATCAAATGTTTCTTTGACTAGAATTGTAAACCTTTCCTTCATTTTCTCCATAATTCTTGGAGAAAATGCAGGTAAAGCTAATTTTCTTAATCGCAAATGATTTTTACGATCCAGAAAAAAAAGATTGTTATTCATTAATTTTTCAAAAGGATCCATATCCTCAATAGCTTTCTTCTCTGGCGCAAATTCCCACAAATTAAAATCAGTAGATAACCTAGGATCTAATAAACACTTAATAATATTTTCATGACCGGTAACTAACCAAGCTTGCCATTGATCAAACCGAGAAATTGGATATTCAGAGATTAATTTCTCTAAAGTTGGAATGGGGTTATGAATAAAATCCTTGGATGAAGGATTAAAAAAATGATCTACTGTTTGAACGCTCATATGGATTAAAAAATTTAAAAAATATTAGGATTTGGTAGGTCACCTCGATTAATAATGGAATCAACCCTATCTTTAAAGGCTTGCTCACTCTTTTCATTGATAGGGTTTATCCAATATTTGCCTTCTTTTATTTGCGAAAGACAAAATGAAGCAACTTCTTCTGGCTCGGTTGTTTCCATTTCAATTCCCATTGAACTCATCATCTCTAACATATCTTCTACTGATGAAATTGGATGTTCTGGTGCGTTAGGATCTCTGGCTAATTCTTCTGGACGATTTCTTTCTGCTGAAAATAAGTTAGTTCTCACTGTATGCGGTCCTGGAAATAAAATAGAAACCTGAACATTTGCCTCAGCCTGCTCAAGCTGTAATTTTAATACCTCAGTAATACTTGATACTGAAGCCTTCGAAGATGTGTAAATCGGTGTTGAAGGTAAATTTATAAAGGCTCCGTTTCCAGAACATGTGTTAATGACTCTAGACTCCTCTCCATGAGCCAACATCCCAGGAATAAAAGCTTGGATGCCATGGATCACACCCATAATATTCACGCCATAAGCCCACTCCCAATCATTTGGTTTTGTATCCCATATTGGAAGCAATTCAGCAGGTGCAACCCCAGCGTTATTAAAAAGCAAGTGGACTGAACCATGCTCAGATTGACACCAGCTTGCAAGCTCATGCATAGAATCAATATTTGAAACATCAGCAACCATGTATGATACATCTAAAGATTGATTTGTTAATAATGTAGTTGAGTTTTTTAAACTTTCATGTTCAATATCTGTAAGAACAACCTTAGCGCCTTCCTTTGCTAAAGCTTCACCAATTGCAAAGCCCACCCCGGATGCTCCACCAGTAACTACAGCTAATTTGCCATTAAAATCTTTCATATTTAATCCTTATGCAGAATCGTATCTAGAATGCATGAATGGTACATATGACATAGCATCTACCTCTTCCATTACCGAAGCATTTGAAGATGAGGTTCCCTCCTCCCAAGCCAATGAAACCATCTCTTTGACAGGCAAATCAACAACAGGATCCACTGGAGACTCTCTCAGTATTATTGCTCCATCAAGTTTTATATGAACTGATTGAGTTCTATGCATATTAATTTTAACCAAGAGAGGGTTCTGATCAACTGCCTTATGTTGTTCACATGAAGGAAATACTTTGAAGCAATATACATCATCAGTAAATGAAGATGTTTCCAAAGTGTCAGTGGCTTTACCTTTTAATTCCATATATGTAATTCCATGCCTTGTGACAGTTGCAACACAATTGTCACCATCTTTTGAAGCTGTTACATCAGCTATTTTTTTTGGCTCTCCATACGTTTCTCTTCCACCAACAACAACTCCCTCAGTTTCCATCGGCATGGTAATTTCATAAATACCCTCTTTGCCTTTGTACATACAATTTACCCCAAAAGTAGCAGCGCCAAAGTCCATTCCGCCATTTAAATCAACAAAAACTCTTGAAATTACTATTCTTACCATTGGGTCTATATGTGGCTCCAATGGAGCTGGAATTAACTGCTCAATTAGACCAGGTTCAGTTCTATACCAAGCTTTAATTGCATGCATATTCGCATCAAAAAATTCTAAATTATTTTCTGCAGCTTCTATTAACTGCTCAGGTGTTTTAACAAATCTTAGCTGTGACATAATTTTTCTCTCCAAACGTTAGTTTAATCATACATTTTCTAAAAAATATTTAACAATAATATAACTTGTAATTTGTTATAAGTATTTAAGGATTAATATATTGATTCAAAAAATTAATAATAAAATCATCCTAAATATCTATATTTAAAAATTCCTTAAAACCAATATAATTTATTATAATAGTTATTAAAAACACTAAAGAACTAAAAATGCCAAAACAAGAATTTCCATTTCCAATGCCCAACGGATGGTTTTGCATTGCCAGAAGTCATGAATTAAAAGCAGGAGAAGTACGATCATTAAAGTTCTGTGAAAAAGAAGTTGTTGCATTTAGAACAGAGAGCGGAACTCCAACAGTACTTGATGCTTTTTGTCCTCACTTAGGAGCGCATTTAGGAGAAGGAGGTTGCGTTAAAAAAGAAACCATAGAGTGCCCTTTTCATGCTTGGAGATGGAATATTGATGGGACATGTGCAGAAATACCTTACGCCAAAAATTTCCCACCGAAAGCAAAAGAATCAAAAATTTTTAATTACCCAGTTGTCGAGGTTAATGG
>CAYUHD010000023.1:5276-20686 GCA_964444385.1 uncultured Gammaproteobacteria bacterium | reverse complement strand
TGTAGAGTATGGTGGAACGGGGTGGTCTCCTGTTCAAATATATCTATTTCTTAACGAATTAGCATTGGCTCAATGTCCTACAATTATTCCGTTTGGTTTAGGTATGGTTGGCCCAGTGATATACACCTTTGGAAATCAAGAACAAAAAGACAGATTTTTACCTGATATTCTCGAGTTTAATACTTGGTGGTGCCAAGGATACTCAGAACCAGGTTCAGGATCAGATTTAGCTTCTTTAAAAACCAAAGCTGTATTAGAAGGAGATCATTATATTGTTAATGGTTCTAAAACATGGACAACTTTAGCTCATAATGCTGATTGGATTTTTTGCTTAGTTAGAACTGAAACAACTCAAAAGAAACAAGAGGGTATTTCTTTTTTACTGATTGATATGAGCACACCAGGCATCGAAGTTAAACCTATCATTACAATTGATGGAGCTCATGAAGTGAATTCAGTTTTCTTTAGTGATGTCAAAGTTCCAGCAGATCAATTAATTGGGGAAGAGGGTAAGGGTTGGACTTACGCAAAATTCTTACTTGCACATGAAAGATTTGGAATTGCAGGAGTTCCTGTTGTCAAAGTGCAAATTGAGAAATTAAAAAAGATTACATCAAATTACAATGATTCAGATTTTTCTAAAAAAATTGCTGAACTAGAAATTGATATTGAAGCCTTAGAGTTTACTGAACTTAGAACCTTGGCAGCTATAGCGGAAGGTGGTCATCCAGGCGCTGAATCCTCAATTTTAAAAATTAGGGGTACAGAGATACAACAGAGGTTAACTGAACTTTATGTTGAGGCTGCAGGACAATACATCCTTCCCTATGAAGGACCAGAAGGGTTTGAATCCAATAGAAAACCTGCTGGACCAGATTATGCAAGTTCATCTGTAGCAAAATATTTAAATTATAGAAAAACATCTATATACGGTGGAAGTAATGAGATTCAAAAGAATATTATTGCTAAAGCAATATTAGGAGTCTAATCATGAATTTAAATTATTCTGATGAACAAAACATGCTTAGAGAACAGGTATTAAAGTTTTGTGAAACCAATTATGACTTTATAGATAGAGAAAAAATCTTACTTTCTGAAGAAGGATACAGCAATGATAACTGGAAACAATTTGCTGAGCTTGGTTGGTTAGCAGTTCCCTTCAAAGAGGATAATGGGGGCTTCAATTTTGGGCCAATTGAACTGACCGTTTTGTTTGAAGAGTTTGGTAAAGCTCTAGTAGTAGAACCATATCTTAGCTCTGTTGTAATGAGCGGAACAATTCTTGAAGGTTCAAATCACCCTGAAAAGACTTCAATTATTGAAAAAATTATTTCAGGTGAGCATCAAATATCCGTTGCATATGCAGAGCCAAATATTGGATATAATTTTTTAGATTGTGTTACAGCAGTTTCAAAAGATGGAGATGGGTTTTCTCTCAACGGATCTAAATCCATAGTACTGAATGCAGGTAACGCGAATCAATTTATAGTCTTAGCAACTTATGAAGATGCTCCTTCATTGGCAATAATTGATGCTGATGCTAAAGGCTTGTCTGTGCAAAGTTTTAAAACACTTGATGGTCAAACTTGTGGCGAACTAACTTTTGAAAATGTTTCACTAACACAAAAATCTATATTAGCATCAGGTGATGATGCTGAGACTCTATTTAATAAAATGGTAAATATATCTATTTTATGTATTAGTGCAGAAGCAGTAGGAGCTATGACTGCTTCATACATGAAAACTGTTCAATACACTAAAGAGCGAGAACAATTTGCACAACCTATTAGTAATTTCCAGGTTTTACAACATAGAATGGTTGATATGTTTATTGAAACTGAGCTTACTAAATCTTTGCTGATCAAAGCTACTTTACAATTAGATTCTGGTGATCCTGAGACTGAGAACACAATTTCAGCATTAAAAGTTCAGGTTGGTAAAGCTGGTAGATTAGTAGGTCAACACGCTGTTCAATTACATGGCGGCATGGGAGTAAGCAATGAAATGTCTATCGGACATTATCTAAAAAGATTTACAGCCATAGATTCAATGTTTGGTAATACTCAATATCACATTAATAAATATAAGGCAAAATAAAAACTTATGACTGATCTTATAAAAAATCCTGACTTAACTGATTTAAGATCTCGGGAAAAGGTTGATGACTACTTCGGTGATTGGAAGTGGAGAGAAGGCTTGGCTGAACTAATGGTTCCAATTGTAGGAAGGTTATATAGACATGGCGTTCATATAATGATTTATGGCCAGTCACTTGTTAATAAATCTCCAATTGACATTATGCATTCGCATAGGTTTGTGAGACAGATTGAGGGTAATGAGTTGAGTGAGCTTGAGACTTTTCCATTGTTAGAAAGACTTGGAAAAATGGATCTCCCAGACTGCGAGGTTGATTTAGGCGAACTTGCAATGCGATGCTCATTTTTTCAAGATCTCCCTAGTAACCCAGATTCAATAGATGATTTTTTACAAGAACAAATTACTACTGGTAATATCACCTCTAAACGACCTGATAAACCCCAAGATATTGTTCTTTATGGTTTTGGTAGAATCGGAAGGTTGATGGCAAGAATGCTAGTGCAAACTACAGGACCTGGTAATTATTTCCGTTTAAAAGGAATTATTGTTAGAAAAACAGGAGATAATGACTTGATAAAAAGAGCAAGCCTTCTTAGAAGAGATTCTGTTCACGGTAAATTTGATGGAACAATTAGAGTTGATCTTGAGAATGAACTTTTAGTTATCAATGGAAACCCTGTTAAATTTATTTACGCTAACTCTCCATCAGAGGTAAATTATTCTGATCTCAATATTAATTCTCCCATTGTTATCGATAACACTGGGATTTGGCGCGATAAAGATACCTTATCACAACATTTAGATTGCGGTGCATCAAAAGTAATTTTAACCGCTCCAGCTAAAGGCAATATTAGGAATATAGTATTTGGTGTTAATGATTCAGCTTTAAATGAATCAGACAAAATTATTTCAGCTGCATCTTGTACAACCAATGCCATAGTCCCCGTTCTTAAGCTTATTAGTGACAATTATGGAATATCAAATGGCCATATTGAAACAGTTCACTCATATACAAATGACCAGAATTTAATTGATAATTTTCATAAAGGCGACAGAAGAGGGAGGAGCGCTCCATTAAACATGGTTATTACTTCCACAGGAGCGGTAAAAGCAGTTTCAAAAGCTATACCGGAACTTAAAAATAAGTTAACTGGTAATGCAATTAGGGTGCCAACACCCAATGTAAGTTTGGCTGTATTAGTTTTAAATTTAAAGAATAAAGTTGATCGAGATGAATTAAATAATTTCTTAAAAAAATCAGCATTTGCTAGTAAGTACAGAGAAATAATTGGTTATACAAATTCTCCTGAAGCCGTCTCTACTGATTTTTATTCAAGTCCATATGCAACGATTATAGACTCTCAAGCTACTATTGCTGATGGCAATCAAATCACTTTATATTGCTGGTATGACAATGAGTATGGTTATACAAAACAAGTGCTTAATCTTACAAAAAAAGTTGCTTCAATTGATTTGCAAAGATTTCCTAAAGCAATTGAAGATTCAGTATAGAAACAGTTAATATTTCCTTTATAATTGACCCATCTTTTACTGAAGGGTAATGGGGTGATTAAAACCAAAAAAGGTCTCAATTTACCAATATCTGGGAATCCATCTACTGAGGTGGATTCTTCAACTGCTATTAATTCAATAGCGGTTCTTGGTTCTAATTATGTCGGTCTTAAACCAACGATGATGGTTGATGAAGGTGATGCCGTTTTTTCAGGGCAAAAATTATTTGAGAATAAGAGAAATCCCGGTACTTTTGTTACTGCCCCATCCTCTGGAATTGTTAAATCAATCAATAGAGGTGACAGAAGAAGATTTTTATCATTAATCATTGAAACTGATATTACTCTTGATGCAATTAAATTTGATATTGATCATTACTCAAATTCTATTGATTTTTTGATAGATACCGGTGCTTTATCTTACTTCCGTTCAAGACCTTATAATAGAATACCTGAGCTAAATACTTTACCTTCAGCTATATTTATAAACGCATGTGATACAAATCCTCTTTCAATAGATCCGCATGAATTGATAAAATTAGATCAAGATCTTTTTAATAAAGGTCTCCACTTTATTAAATCTATCAATTCGGATATTAAAACTTTTTGCTCATATCAAAATTCTAATTTTGATAAATCAATTAAAGATGTAAGATATTCTCAATTTATTGGGCCGCATCCTGCAGGACTTGTAGGCACACATATACATTTCCTCCATCCTGTTGGTCAAAATAGATCTGTCTGGACCATTTCATGGCAAGAAGTTATTTCATTAGGATATCTTCTAGAGAATAAAACATTACGTTCTGAAAAATTTATTTCTATTGGAGGACCAAATGCCAATGACCCTAAAATATTAAAAATTAAATATGGTTCAAATTTATTAGAGCTTACAGCTGGAAAGATATTGGAAAATTCAAGAATCATATCAGGGTCTGTACTTAATGGTCACACTGGAGAGGGCGTAATGAATTATTTAGGTGCTTTTGATAATCAAGTGTCTGTATTACCTGACGAATCAAACGATATTTTATTTAACTGGGTCATGCCTGGATTAAAATTACATTCAAAATTACCTGTTTTTTTATCTAGTTGGATAAAACCTAAAGAATTTAAATTTAATGTTTCAATGAATGGTGGGAATAGAGCTATTGTTCCAGTAGCTTCATATCAAGAAATTATGCCCCTAAATATACTCACTACTCAGTTATTAAAAAGTTTAGTTACTTTTGATATTGAATTAGGTGAAAAATTGGGTGTTTTAGAGTTAGCTCCTGAAGATTTAGCTTTAGCAAGTTATGTTTGTCCAAGTAAATATGATTATCAATCAATTCTAGATACCAATTTAGAAAAAATGTATGAGGAATTTAAATGAAAGCTTGGCTTAGATCAGTTAATGAAAGTATTAAGCCTAAGTTTATGCCTGGAGGCACTCAGGCTAAATGGTTTCCAATATATGACGCTATTGAAAACTTTATTTTTTCATCGACTCATAAAACAACAAACCCAATTCATGTAAGAGACTCTATAGATATCCAACGAATCATGGTTATTGTTTGGTTGGCTGCATTTCCAGCAATGTTTTTTGGTATGTATAACATTGGCAATCAAACATTGGATTACTTTTCACTTGTTGGTATTTACAATACCAATGATTGGCATCATGTTTTAATTAATTTTGTAGGTTATACGAATGATAGTTTTCTATCTAAAATATGGATTGGCGCAGTATATTTTATTCCATTATATGCAGTGACTTTTGCAGTGGGTCTTCTATGGGAGATACTCTTCGCAGTAGTTAGAAAACATGAAATTAATGAAGGTTTATTTGTGTCATCAATTTTATTTGCTTTAAGTTGTCCTCCAGATCTACCTTTGTGGCAGGCTGCATTGGGGATAACTTTTGGTATAGTAATCGGCAAAGAAGTATTTGGTGGGACTGGTAAAAATTTCTTAAACCCTGCTTTAACTGGAAGAGCGTTCATATATTTTGCATATCCGTCACAATTATCTGGTGATAAAGTTTGGATAGCAGGTCTTTCTGATACTGGAATTACACCAGAAGGGTTTAGTGGAGCAACTCCTTTGGGCTATGCTGCTGAAGGTGGGTTACAAGGTCTCACAGACAATTTTTCATGGTTCGATGCCTTGCTTGGAAATATTCCTGGCTCCGTTGGTGAAACTTCTGTAATTGCTATTGGTATTGCTGCAATAGTACTTTTAGCAACTAAAGTAGCATCATATAGAATTATTTTAGGTACCTTCTTAGGCATGATTGTTATGTCATCTGTTTTAAATATTGTTGGTTCAGATACTAATCCAATGTTCCAAGTTCCTTGGCAGTGGCATTTTGTCATAGGTGGTTTTGCTTTTGGTCTTGTGTTTATGGCAACTGAACCTGTTTCTGGATCAGGAACAAATACTGGTCGCTGGATTTATGGTGCTTTAATTGGAGTAACTGTTGTATTAATAAGAGTAATTAATCCAGCATTCCCTGAAGGTATGATGTTAGCAATATTATTTGCTAATCTTTTTGCTCCAGTCATTGATCATATGGTTGTATCAAATAATATTGTAAAACGTAGGAGGGCTCTTTCATATGAATGATTCGGTTTTAAAAACTCTTACGGTTTCATTTTTAGTATGTTTTCTTTGTTCTTTAATTGTCTCATATACAGCTGTGAGTCTTAGAAATATGCAAAATCTTAATAAGTTAAATGATCAAAGAATTAAAATTCTTAAAACTGCTGCAATATATAACCCAAATAAATCAATCGAATTTCAGTTTTCTCGCCTTACACCAAAATTTGTAAATTTCAGCACAGGCAATCTTTTGGATGCTTATGGTGAATATGATCTAAATACCTATGACCCTGTTTATTTTTCAAAACAATCTGAACATTCAACTCCAATCCCCGTATCTGAAGATATTGCAATTGTTAAGAATAAAGAAAACATTGGAAAAATATACCTACTTAAAGATTCATCTAATAATCTTGAAAAAATAATTCTACCTATCAGAGGTTATGGTTTGTGGGGCACATTATTTGGTTACATTGCAATTGATAAAGATCTAAATACTATTAAAGGCCTTGAATTTTATGCTCATAAAGAAACTCCAGGCTTAGGAGCTGAAGTAGATAATCCAAAATGGAAATCATTGTGGGATGGTAAATCTATTTATAAAGATGGAGAGGTCAAGATTTCAGTTATAAAAGGAAAAGTAGATCCATCTAATCAGATGGCATCCTATCAAGTTGATGGTCTTTCAGGCGCAACATTAACCAGCAGGGGAGTAACGAATATGCTGGTATTCTGGTTTGGTGAAAGTGGATACAAAGAAACTCTAAAGAATATTAATTATGACAGTTAAGCAATACAAAGAAGTTCTTTCTAGGCCCCTACTTGAAGAGAATCCAATTACACTTCAAATTCTTGGAATATGTTCAGCTTTGGCAGTTACAAGCAACCTTTCTGTAACTTTAGTTATGTGCGTAGCGCTTACAAGTGTTGTCTCATTCTCTAATTTATTTATTTCAATTATTAGAAACTATATTCCAAGTAGTGTCAGAATTATTGTTCAAATGACCATTATTGCTTCTCTTGTTATGGTCGTTGATGAACTGCTAAAAGCTTATGACTATGAAACAAGTAAAAAGCTTACAGTTTTTGTTGGATTAATTATTACTAATTGTATTGTTATGGGAAGAGCTGAGGCTTTTGCTATGAAAGAAAAACCTTTTATCAGTTTCTTGGACGGCTTAGGTAATGGACTTGGTTACAGTATTATTTTAATTGCGGTAGCTATAGTTAGAGAGTTATTTGGAGCTGGAACTTTAATGGGCTATGAGATATTACCTCTTGTATCTAATGGCGGCTGGTATCTAGGTAATAATCTTTTATTGCTTCCTCCTAGCTCATTTATTCTTATAGGATTAATGATATGGGGCATAAGAGTTTTTAAAGCAGATCAAGTTGAACTAAATGAATATAAATTATCTGAGCATGCAACAGCTCCAGATTTATCTAAGAGAGAGCTAAATGTTTGAACATTATCTTAGTATCTTCATAACCACTGTTTTTATAGAAAACATTGCATTATCTTTTTTCTTAGGAATATGTACGTTTATCGCTATTTCTAAAAAAATAGATGCAGCATTTGGTCTAGGAATCGCTGTTATAGTTGTTTGCTTAATTACAGTTCCTCTTAACAACCTTATCTACAATTCAATCTTAAAGGAAGGAGCTTTAGCTTGGGCTGGTTTCCCTGAGGCAAATCTAAAATTTGTTGGATTGATAAGCTACATAGGAGTCATTGCGGCAGCAGTACAAATACTAGAAATGTTTTTAGATAGATTTGTTCCTGCTTTATATAATGCTCTAGGAGTATTTTTACCATTAATCACTGTTAATTGTGCAATTCTTGGCGCTTCCTTGTTTATGATTGAAAAAGACCTTAAATTTGGAGAAAGTGTTGTGTATGGTTTAGGAGCAGGAGTTGGTTGGGCTTTAGCGATTGTTGTTTTAGCTGGTATTAGAGAAAAACTAAAATATTCAGACATCCCAGATGGCTTACAAGGACTTGGCATTACATTTTTAATTGTTGGTCTTATGAGCTTTGGTTTTATGTCTTTTGGTGGAATTTCACTATAGGATTTAATTATGCAAATTGATTTGTTTTTAGGTGTTCTTTCCTTTACTGGAGTGGTTCTACTGCTTGTAACTATTATTATTGTTGCTAGGAGTCAGCTAGTTAGCTCTGGTGATGTATCAATAGAAATTAATGGTGATTCATCAAATCCTCTTGTTGTTCCATCAGGTAGTAAATTATTACAAATACTTGCTGAGAATAAAATTTTTCTCTCATCAGCCTGTGGGGGGGGAGGCACTTGTAGCCAGTGTAAATGTCAAATAGCTGAAGGTGGCGGCTCAATTCTTCCAACAGAAGAGTCACACTTTAATACGAAAGAAAAAAAAGAAGGTTGGAGGCTTTCCTGTCAAGTACCAGTTAAAAATAATTTAAAAATTACAATTCCTGAAGAAGTTTTTGGCGTAAAAGAGTGGGACTGTGAAGTAATATCTAATGATAATGTGGCTACTTTTATTAAAGAGTTGGTTCTTAAATTGCCTGAAGGTGAAGAAGTAAATTTTAAAGCTGGTGGTTATGTTCAGATCGAGGCTCCAGTTTATGAAAACCTTGATTACAAATCTTTTGATGTAGCTGAAGAATATAGGGAAGATTGGGATAAATTTAAAATTTGGCATAATGTAGCAAATAATTCTGAGCCAGTAATTAGGGCATATTCTATGGCTAATTATCCAGAAGAAAAGGGTGTATTAATTTTTAATATTAGGATTGCAAGCCCTCCACCTGGAACTTCAGGTATTCCACCAGGAGCAATGTCCTCTTGGACATTTAATCTTAAGCCTGGAGATAAGGTGAGAGTTTTTGGTCCATTTGGTGAATTTTTTGCAAAGAAATCATCAGCTGAAATGGTCTTTGTAGGTGGTGGAGCTGGCATGGCTCCAATGCGTGCTCATATCCTTGATCAACTTTTAAGGATAAATACTGATAGAAAAATTTCTTTTTGGTATGGCGCTAGAAGTTTAAAAGAAATGTTCTATGTTGATGATTTTAATAAGTTAGCTGAAACTTACGACAATTTTGAATGGTATGTAGCACTTTCTGAGCCTCAACCTGAAGATGAATGGAATGGCTTAATAGGATTTATACATCAAATTTTATTTGATCAGTATCTTAAATCTCATAAAGCTCCAGAAGATTGTGAGTTTTATATGTGTGGACCACCGATGATGAATAAAGCTGTTATTGATATGCTTATAAATCTTGGTGTTGAACCTGAAAATATAATGCTTGATGATTTTGGCGGTTAGAAAAATCCATTGAATCGAATAACCTTATCTAAATTAATAGCTCTTGCTGTCGGCATAAGCTGTATTTTTTTAGCATACAATTATAATAAATCAGCTACTTATGAAATTTCTGGATCTATATATGGTACCTATTGGAAATTAGTTTCAACTGAATATATCCCAGATACTATTAAAAAATCTATTGAGAATGAATTAGCAAGAATAGATTTAGTTGCTTCTAATTATAAAACTTCATCCGAACTTTCTATAATTAACGAAACTCCTATAAATAAGAAGATTGATATTTCCTCAGATATGTTTTCTCTCTTGAGATTCGCTGAAAATATACATCAAATAACCGATGGTTTTTACGATGTTACATTAGGATCATTGATTATAAATGAAGGTTTTGGACCTGAAGCTACAATGATAGATAGCACTATTCCGGTTTCAAAGAAAAGGTTTGAATTTTTATCGAATAATTCAATTGTTAAAAAAGATAATTTTCAATTTGATTTATCATCGATAGCAAAAGGTTATGCGGTTGATGCAATTTCGCAGCTACTTACTAAAGCTAATAGGAATAATTTTTTAATTGATATTGGTGGAGAAATAATTGTAAATGGCTCAAAACATGGTGACCCGTGGGTCATAGGAATACAAAATCCATCAACCTTTAAAAATCAGTCAAGCATTGAAATTTATAGCACTGATTTTTTAGCTGTTGCAACATCGGGAGAATATAGAAATTATAAACTGAATGAAGATGGCCATCTTGTAAGTCATACTTTTGACCCAGAAACTGAAGAATCAATCATAGATAAATCATACTCAGTCACAGTTGTGTCAATTGAGTCTTCAATGGCTGCTGATGCATGGGCTACAGCCTTGAATGTTCTTGGGCCCGAGAGAGGCATCATGGTTGCAAACGAACAAGGTATTTCAGTTATGTATATAATGCAAGAAGATAATATTATGATTAAATCAGAATCTTGGAATTATAGTGATTGAGTTTTTAACAGTTTTTATATTAATAACAATTTCCTTTGGTGCAATTGCAATTGGAGTTATTGTTAAAAATAAACCCATTGCTGGTAGTTGTGGTGGTTTGGCTAATATAGAAGATGGTACACCCTGTCAAATTTGCGGGCGTACCACCATAGGGGATTGTGATAACTAGTTAAAACTGATTCATTGTGTTGTCTTTGCCTGACGCTTTAAGAGCGGCTTCACCAGCAAAATATTCCTTATGATCATCTCCCATATCAGAACCTGCCATGTTTTGATGTTTAACACAGGCTATTCCTTGGCGTATTTCTTTTCTTTGGACACCTTCAACATAACCAAGCATACCTTTATCACCAAAATATTCTTTAGCAAGGTTATCTGTTGATAAAGCAGTAGTATGATAAGTTGGTAGGGTGATTAGATGATGAAATATTCCAGCTTCACGGGCAGCATCAGTTTGGAATGTTTGAATTTTCTTATCGGCTTCTATGCCTAAATCAGTATCATCATATTTCTCATTCATTAGATCTTCTCTCTCATAATTTGATATATCTATATTACTTTCTGACATTGAATCAAAAACTTGTTGTCTGAAATTGAGAGTCCAATTAAAAGAAGGGCTGTTGTTATAAACAAGTTTAGCATTTGGGATAACTTTTTTTATTTCGTCCATCATGGCACCAATTTGACCTATGTGTGGTTTCTCAGTTTCAATCCAAATTAAGTCAGCTCCATTTTGGAGGCTAGTAATTGAATCAAGGATACATCTAGCTTCACCTGTTCCCTCCTTAAATCTATATAGATTGCTAGGTAGTCTTTTAGGCCTTACAACTTTACCATTTTGATTAATCAATACATCACCATGATTTAAATCTGCAGGATCTAGTTCTTCCACATCAAGAAAAGAATTGTATTGATCACCTAAGTCACCAACTTCATGAGTAATAGCAATTTGCTTTGTTAATCCAGCTCCTAAAGAATCAGTACGTGCAACTATGACACCGTCATCAACACCTAGTTCTAAAAATGCATATCTTACAGCATTGATTTTGGCTAAGAAATCAGCATGCGGGACAGTTACTTTACCGTCCTGGTGTCCACATTGTTTTTCGTCAGATACTTGATTTTCTATTTGAATACAACATGCACCTGCTTCTATCATTTGTTTTGCCATTAAGTATGTGGCTTCTTCATTACCAAACCCAGCATCAATATCTGCAATTATTGGAACAATATGTGTTTCAAAGCTATCAATTTTGTCTTGAATTTTTGCTTTATCAGCATCAGTAGCTGCATCAAGTTTTCTAAATAATCCGCCTAGCTCTCTAGCATCTGCTTGTCTTAAAAATGTATATAGTTCATTTATTAGAGAGGCAACTGATGTTTTTTCATGCATTGATTGGTCTGGCAAGGGTCCAAATTCTGACCTTAAAGCTGCAACCATCCATCCGGAGAGATAGAGATATTTTTTGTCTGTAGTGCCGAAATGTTTCTTAATAGAGATAAGTTTTTGTTGTCCTATGAAACCATGCCAACAACCTAATGATTGAGTATACGAACTAGAATCAGCATCATAGGCATCCATATCTTTTCTCATTAATGAGGCTGTGTACTTTGCAATATCAATACCAGATTTGAATTGATTTTGAAGCCTCATCCTTGAAACGTATTCAGGTTTGATTGAACCCCAGTTTGGTTCATCAAATTTAGAAATATTGTTTAGTTTTTTAAGCTCTGATGAAAAATTTGTTTTTGACATAAATTAACTCCTATATTTATGTAGTGCATTTGAATTTATATATTATAAATTGTCAACAATATACAAGAATACTATATTAATAGCATTTACAGAGACTATTATAAGTAGTTAAACTACAAAATTTAAGATTTTGCTAGTTTTGAAGCTATTCCTAGATAATTTAATGGTGTAAGTTTTTTTAATTTTTCTTTTGATTTATTGCTAATTTGAAGGCCTTCAACTATTTTTATATACGACTTTTTATTGAGATTTTGTCCTCGTGTTAAAGCTTTTATTTTCTCATATGCATTGTCATGTCCTTCTTGTTTCATAACTATCTGCAATGCTTCTGCTAGTACTTGCCAATTATTCGATAACTCCTTAAGGGCATTTTCTTTATTGGGCTGAACTTTACTTAACCCATTTAGACAAGATGTTATACCAAGGTAACTATAAGCAAACCCAACACCCAGGTTTCTCAAAACAGTTGAATCAGAAAGATCTCTTTGCAACCTAGATTTAGTTAACTTATCTGCAAAAAAAGCCATTAATGAATTTGATATGCCTAAATTTCCTTCAGAATTTTCAAAATCTATTGGGTTAACTTTGTGAGGCATGGTTGAGGAACCAATTTCTCCTTTTTTAAGTTTTAATTTAAAAATATCGTTAGATATATATGTCCAAGCATCTTGATTCAAATCAATCATAATATTATTAATTCTTTGAATGCATTGAGCTATTTCTGCTATGCCATCATGTGGTTCTATTTGTGTTGTTATTTGATTTTGATCAATTTTAAACGAAGACATGAACTTATTAGTTTTAGAAACCCAGTTTATGTTTGGATCAGATAATTCTAGAGTATGATAATTGCCAGTAGTTCCTCCAAATTTAGCCATAGGCCTCATTTTCATTAACATTTCTCTTTGTCTTAATAATCGTTGGTGGAATACCTTGAGTTCTTTTCCAAGAGTAGTAGGTGAAGCAGCTTGTCCATGGGTTCTAGCAAGCATAGGTAATGATGCCCATGCTTTAGATTTAGAATTTAAATCTTTTATAAGGATATCTAACTTACAAATATATAAATCCTTTGCTTCTTTAAGCAATATAGCGTAAGAGAGCGAATTAATATCTTCACTGGTTAATGCGAAATGAACTAAATGGCCATATTTTTTTAGATTAGAAAATTTATTCATTTCTTTTCTAATGTAATATTCAACGGCCTTAACATCGTGATTAGTTCTAGATTCAATCGATTTAATTCTTTTTGCAGATTTAGCATTAAAGCCATTTTTAATTTTTAATAAATTAGTCTTAGCTGAAGAGGAGAGAGACTTAAAGTTTTTACCACAATGCGAGGATAAAAAAATAATCCAATCAATCTCAATCTCTAACCTAGTTTTATTTAAGTTGGATTCAGAAAAATTATTTGCTAACTCTGTAATTTTTTTGCTATAACGGTTATCTAGCGGTGAAATTATCTCTTGATGATTCATAGTGTGAATTATAGCTAGTCTTTTAATGCTTTTGCTATGATGCCTCCGCCTAAACACTCATTATTTTTATAGAGAACAGCGGATTGCCCAGGAGCAATTGCTCTAATGTTTTCTGAAAATAATACTTTTACTCCATCACTTAAGAAATAAGCGGTGCATTTAATTGGTTTACCTCTATGTCTTACTTGAACTTCGCATTCTAACTCTTTAGGAACTACAGTTGGGTTAATCCATTTCATGTCTTCCATCATCAAACCAGCGCTCATTAAGAAATTATTAAACTCACCTTGGCAGACATAAATCTCATTTAATTCTATATTTTTATCGTATACATACCATGGCAATTCAGGTTTATTTTTAACTCCACCTATATTCAAACCTTGTCTTTGACCTTGAGTAAAGAGAAGGGCTCCTGGGTGTCTGCCAATAATATTACCTTCTGGATCTTTAATATTACCAGCTTCAAATTTAATGAAGCGTTTTAGAAAGTCTTTCAGATTCCTTTCTCCTACGAAACAAATACCAACAGAATCTTTTTTATCATAATTTATGAAGTTATTATTTTTAGCTATCTCACGAACTTCATCTTTGTTTAAGCCATCAAGCGGGAATAAACATTTAGCAAATTCTTTACCGCTAACCTCATGAAGAAAATATGTTTGATCTTTATTAAGATCCTTTGATCTCATTAAGATAACATGATCGCCTCTATGGCTAATCTTTGCATAATGGCCAGTTGCAATATGATCAGCGCCAATTTTAAGTGCATAATGCAAAAATGATTTAAATTTAATTTCTCTGTTGCATATAATATCTGGGTTTGGAGTTCTGCCTTTTTTATGCTCAGAAAGGAATTGTTTAAAAACCCTATCCCAATATTCATCGCTAAAATTAGCTCTATGTAATGGGATATTAAGTTGATCACAAACTTTTGAAGCATCCTTAAAATCAATTTCAGAAGTGCATACTTCTCCTGGTTCATTTTGCCAGTTTTGCATAAACAACCCTTGAACTTTGTATCCTTGTTTTTGAAGAAGATAGGCTGCTACAGATGAATCAACTCCACCAGACATTCCAATAACAACTGTTTTATTTAAATTTTTCATATTTTATCTATAAAGCCTAATTTTAAAGGTTTTTTTAGAGTATAATTCATCAAAATTTTACAATATATTTTCGATTCAAAAAGGATAGCATGGGTTATAAACATATTAAGATTCCAAAAGAAGGATCAAAAATTGCATTCGTTGATGGAGCTCTCCTAGTTCCTGATAATCCAATTATCCCATACATTGAAGGAGATGGTATTGGCATTGACATAACTCCAGCCATGAAAGATGTTGTTGATAATGCTGTAGAGTCATCATACAAAGGAGCTAAAAAAATATCTTGGATGGAGGTATATTGTGGTGAAAAGTCAACACAGATTTATGATGCAAATACCTGGTTGCCTGATGAAACAATTGAAGCATTAAAGGAATTTATTGTTAGCATCAAAGGCCCTTTAACTACTCCTGTTGGAGGCGGAATTAGATCTTTAAATGTTTCTTTGCGTCAAATTCTTGACCTTTACGTATGTTTAAGACCGATTCGTTATTTCACTGGAGTCCCAAGCCCAGTTAAGAATCCATCTCATGTAGACATGGTTATTTTTAGAGAAAATTCTGAAGATATATATGCTGGCGT
>CAYUHD010000023.1:0-5212 GCA_964444385.1 uncultured Gammaproteobacteria bacterium | reverse complement strand
CAGGATCTCCAGAATCAGATGCGATGGTTAAAATATTACAAGAACAATTTGGAGTAACACAAATTCGCTTTCCAACAGAAGTTGGTCTAGGAGTTAAACCAATTTCTAAAGAAGGTACAGAGAGATTGGTTAAACAGGCTCTTGATTACGCTATTAAAAATAATAGATCTTCAGTAACACTTGTTCATAAAGGCAATATTATGAAATTTACAGAAGGAGCATTTAGAGATTGGGGATATGAAGTAAGCATAAATTCCTATGATGGAGAGTTATTAGACGGAGGGCCCTGGGTCACAATTAAAAATCCAAATAATGAAAAAAATATAATTGTTAAAGATGTTATTTGTGATGCATTCCTTCAACAAATCCTTACACGACCAAAAGAATATGATGTTATAGCAACAATGAATCTTAATGGTGATTATGTATCAGATGCATTAGCTGCATGTGTAGGTGGAATCGGTATAGCGCCAGGTGCAAATATAGGAGATAACTCAGCTTTATTTGAAGCTACACATGGTACAGCTCCCAAGTATGCTGGTCAGGATAAAGTAAACCCTGGTTCATTAATATTGTCTGCTGAAATGATGTTGAGACACATAGGTTGGGTTGAAGCTGCTGATTTAATTATCTCCTCTATGGAAGCAGCAATAACAGATCAAATGGTTACATATGATTTTGAAAGATTAATGGATGGAGCCAATCTTGTTTCCTGTTCAGGTTTTGCAAAGGAAATGATCAAAAGAATGTGAGGATTTATTTGTCTTCAGAATCGTCTAACGGTTCAAATGACGTAGGTGATTCTGGCATTCTTATCATGGAGGATAAGCCAAATCTTAAGGAGCCACCTATGTATCAAGTTGTTCTTTTGAATGACGACTTTACACCCATGGAATTTGTTGTTTATATTATTCAATTAATTTTTGGTTATGGTCACGAAAGATCAACTCAAATAATGTTATCTGTACACACAAAAGGAAAGGGCGTTTGTGGTATATTTCCTAAAGAGATAGCTGAAATGAAATCTCATGAAATTAATGAAACAGCAAAAGCCCATGAGCATCCACTTATTAGCGAAATTGAGCCATTAACTGATTAATGTTTAGCAAAGAATTAGAACAATCTATAGCAAATTTATTTGACCAAGCCCAGGATCAGAATCTTGAATATTTGACTATTGAGCATTTACTTTTGATGCTTATTTCAGATTTTGAAGTGCGAGAAGCGTTAGAAACAAATGATGTTAATTTAGCAACTTTGCGTGAGAACCTTGAAGAACATATTCGAGATAACACACCCACTAAATTAGATACAAAAAAACCCGTTCAACCTACTTTAGGTTTCCAAAGAGTACTTCAGAGAGCAGTTTTTCATGTTCAATCATCGGGCAAGGGGGTTGTTAAGCCTATTAACTTGTTAGTCGCAATTTTTTCTGAAAAAGAATCACATTCAGTATTTCTTTTATCTAAACAAGGTGTTGGAAGATTGGATATTGTTTCATACATATCTCATGGAAAGCCTGAAAGAACTTCTTCAGAAAATGACATTCAAACTTCTGAAGATGTGACAGAAAATGTTATAGCCAACACAGAATCAGAGTTTCTAATAGATTTAAATCAACTTGCTGAATCAAACAAGGTTGATAAGTTAGTAGGGCGATCGGATGAAGTAGGAAGAATATTACAAATTCTTGCAAGACGGACAAAAAACAATCCATTATTGGTAGGCGAATCTGGTGTAGGTAAAACAGCTATTGCCGAAGGCTTGGCCCATTTAATTAATTCAAAAGATACACCAGAATTTTTACATGAATCTACATTGCACTCACTAGATATAGGAGCTTTAATTGCCGGTACCAAATATAGAGGAGATTTTGAGAAGAGGTTAAAATCAGTTTTAAAATTTCTAGATGATCAAGAAAACCCTATTTTATTTATTGATGAAATTCATACAATTATCGGTGCAGGGTCAGCATCTGGCGGAAGTCTTGATGTTTCTAATTTATTAAAACCATCATTAGCTAAAGGAAAGCTGAGATGCATCGGTTCAACCACTTTTCAAGAATACAGAGGTATCTTTAATCAAAATCAGGCTTTATCACGAAGATTCCAGAAAGTCGATGTTTTAGAGCCATCGATTGACGAATGCATTCAAATACTTAATGGATTAAAAAATAATTACGAAAAACATCACAATGTCAAATATTCAGATGCATCTATAAATTCAGCCGTTATATTATCTAAACGCTTTTTAAATGATAAATTCTTGCCAGATAAGGCAATTGATCTAATTGATGAAACAGGAGCTTTACTAAATATTTCGAGATCAAACTCAAAAAAAATCACCGTAAAACCGGCAGATATTGAAAAAACAATATCTAAAATTTCTAAAATACCTGAGCAATCTATCTCTAGCCAAGAATCAATTAATTTACAGAAATTAGAGTCAGATCTTAAAACTGTTATTTTTGGCCAAGATTCTGCTATCAAAAGTTTAGTTAATGCTATTAAATTATCTAGGGCAGGGCTCAGAGATGATAACAAAACCATTGGATCCTTTCTTTTTGCAGGCCCTACGGGTGTTGGAAAAAGTGAAATTAGTACTCAACTTGCCAATATGATGGGAATAGAGCTTATTAGATTTGATATGTCTGAATATATGGAAAGACATACTGTATCAAGACTTATCGGAGCTCCTCCGGGTTATGTTGGGTTTGATCAGGGAGGCCTTTTAACAGAAGCTATTACTCAAAATCCTCATTGTGTACTTTTATTGGATGAAATAGAAAAAGCTCATTCTGATATTTTTAATTTACTGCTTCAAATTATGGATTCTGGAGTTTTAACTGATAATAACGGCCGTAAAGCTGATTTTAGAAATGTTATTGTTGTTATGACCACTAATGCAGGTGCAGACTTATTAGAAAAGACAAGCATTGGCTTTAACGATCAATCAAATGAATCAGACGCATTAATGTCGTTAAAGAAATTATTTTCACCAGAGTTTAGAAATAGACTAGATGAGACGATTCAGTTTAATTACTTACCAATGAAAGTAATTCTATCTATTGTTGATAAATTTCTTACCAAACTTCAAGCGCAACTTGATGCTAGAAATGTTGAGTTAATTTACTCTAAAAAAGTTCTTAATTGGATTGCAGAGAATGGTTATAACAAAGAAATGGGTGCAAGGCCCATGGAAAGATTCATAACCAACAAGATTAAAAAACCTTTAGTTGATAAGGTTCTTTTTGGTAATTTAACTAAAGGTGGTCAAATTAAGGTAGATTTAATCGCTAATGAGATTAAATTTAGCGCAAAAAAGAAAACAGTTAAATCTAAGGCTTAACGTCCTCTAAAGGTTATTCTTCCTTTGGTGAGGTCGTATGGAGTCATTTCTACCTTAACCTTATCACCAGTTAAGATCCTAATGTAATGCTTTCGCATCTTGCCAGATATATGAGCCTCAATTATATGATCGTTTTCTAACTTTACTTTAAAGGTGGTATTAGGGAGAGTTTCTATAACTTCTCCCTCGAATTCAAGATTATCTTCTTTTGCCATATCTTATTTTAAACTAATCAAAAATAAACTGTTATATAAAATAAAAATATTTTCTGCTTTTAAGCTTATTTAAATACATACATTTCTATAAATACTAAAATTATTAGTAATAAAATTTAAGTGATATAAAATGTTTTTTAATGAAGCTAATATCAAAATACAACTTATTCGAAAAAATCTATAATTATCTTCTAAGGAAAGCTTTATTTAAAAAAAGAGATAAATTTGCAAAGGAGGGTATGCCTGCTTACGTTGGATTATTAAATGAATATATATCTATCGACATTATTGTTGATGGAGTATATGACCCTAAGTCTATAAATGAAATTGTTGAATTACTAAAATCAAATTTTTTAAATTTTAAATTTGAGACTTTAATTGATATAGGCGCAAATATAGGAAATCACTCAGTATATTTATCTAAATATTTTGATACTGTTATTGCATTTGAACCTAATCCGTTTACATATGAGATCTTAAAAATAAATACATCTCAATATTCAAATATAAGTATTAAAAATTTTGGATTATCTTCTTTTAAAGATAGTGTTTTTTTATCTGAAGATAAAAGAAATCTTGGTGGATCAAAAATATATGATGATAAAAATAAGATCCCTAAAAATTTAACAGTAAGAGAGATATTTCTTGAAAAGTTAGATGACTTAGATATACATGCATCAAAAAATAGTGTTTTGATAAAGTTAGATGTTGAGGGTCATGAAAATAAGGTATTAAAAGGATCTAAAAAATTTATTATTAAACATAAGCCTGTAATATGTTTTGAGCAACACCAAAATGATTTCATAGATGGGGTATAACAAAGTATCCAGTTCTTATCAGATCTTAATTATCAGTTTTATTTGTTTGAAAGCAGATATAACAAATTTAGATTCCTTCCGCTAAGAATAATATTAAAGACTCTATTTAATGATGAATATCATTTAACAAACGTATCTAATTTTAAGCCCAATTTTTACGATTCTATAATTGCAGTACATCCTGATACTATCAAATAATTTAACATAATATATATTATGCGAAGTAATAATATGTATATAGCTCCCTAGCCCATTAAATATTATTAGAGAATATCTTTTTTATCTATAGAATTTGGATTAATTTCAAAAGGCTGTGGATTACCATTTATAAAATCAATTATAAGTTGCGCATATTCAGGACCAGCCTCTTCCTGAATAAAGTGACCAGGTCCATTAATAACAATTTCTTGGGCTGATGGTATTCTCTTTAACATTTCAACCATTCTAGGGTTGTTACCAGTAACTGGGTCATTATCACTGTTAGCAATTAAAAAGGGCTTTTCCCATTTTTCAAAAACATCTCTATAAGCTTTTTCATTTTTTCTTAACTCGCTAGGAATTAAATATGGAAAAATTTGTGCACCAGCTTTATAGGTAGCATTAGGATAAGGTGCCTCATACCCTGCTCTTTCAGCATCACTAACATTACCTAAGGTTTGCATGACCCCGCCAACATCAATATTATCTGTATATCTTGAATATCTAATCCAGCCAGTAAACCCATCACCACCAATAAACTCTTCCCATGTAGCTGGACCTTGAAACCAAATGCCTAACTTAAACAGTGGATAACTAATAAAAGACATTAGATCTCTAAAAAAACCTCTTCCA
>CAYUHD010000022.1:0-21799 GCA_964444385.1 uncultured Gammaproteobacteria bacterium | reverse complement strand
ACTTCTGAATGACGCAATATTAATGCCAAAAGATTGAAAATAAATTTTTATCTAAATTTTCAGCTCAAAGAGCTATAAATTATTGAATCAATCTAAATTTGCCTTAAGTTATCTATGAACTTATAACAATCTAATAGTATAAGTTGTAAACTAAATTTTTAAATAAAAATATTGAATTTAATGCTAGAAAAAATCTTTAAATTAGAAGAAAACAGCACAACCATTAGAACAGAGCTAATTGCTGGCTTCACTACATTTATTACAATGGCCTATATTATCTTTGTTAACCCACAGATGATGTCAGCAGCTGGCATGGATCAGGGGGCAAGTTTTGTAGGAACTTGTATTGCCGCTGCAATTGCATGCATATTGATGGGACTGTATGCAAATTGGCCAATTGGATTAGCTCCTGGCATGGGCCTTAATGCATTCTTTACCTACACGGTTGTTGGAGAGATGGGCTATACGTGGGAGGTTGCATTAGGAGCAGTATTTATCGCTGGTATTTTATTTTGGATTATGAGTATCACTCCTATACGGCAATGGATGCTAGAGAGTATTCCAATGAATCTCAGAATCGCAATGGGCTCTGGTGTAGGTCTTTTTATTGGGCTTATTGGTTTAAAAAATGGCGGAATCATAGTTTCAAATGAAGCAACTCTAATAAGCATGGGAAATTTACTTAAAATCGAAACCATGCTTTCAATGCTTGGATTCCTGTTAATTGCAATACTAACAATTAGGAAAGTACCAGGCGCAATACTTATTGGAGTAATGATGGTAACGGTTACATCAATTTTTATTGGCATTATTCAATTTCAGGGATTAGTTTCATATCCTCCAGCTTTTATGCCTGTATTTATGAAATTAGACGTCTTAGGAGCATTAGATTTAGCTATGATCAGCGTAATAATGTCTTTTCTATTTGTAAATTTATTTGATACTGCGGGCACCCTTTTAGGAGTTGCCAATCAGGCAAAATTAATTGATGAATCTGGGAATGTTACAAATCTTGATAAAGCACTTAAAGCTGATAGCTCCTCTAGTGCTGTTGGAGCATTTTTAGGATGTGCTCCGGTTACAAGTTACATCGAAAGCTCAGCAGGTGTTGAAACTGGAGGCAGAACAGGGTTAACCGCTGTAACAGTTGGGTTTTTATTTTTAATCGCAATCTTCTTTTCGCCTTTGGCTAATATAATCCCTGCACATGCTACTTCTGGAGCTCTTATATATGTTGCTATATTAATGTTAAGTGGAATGGAGAAACTCAACTGGTCAGATACATCTGAACTTCTTCCGGCGCTAATAATAATTGTTATGATTCCATTAACTTTTTCTATTGCAAATGGAATTGCATTAGGGTTTATATCGTATATTGTTTTAAAAATTGCGTCTGGTAAATTCGCAAATATATCTTCAGGTGCTTGGTTTCTAACTTTGGTATTTCTATCTAAATTTATCTTTTTATAAAAGATGCTTTGTTAGCTTCTTTGATAATTGGGCGCTTCTTTTGTAATCATCACATCATGGACATGACTCTCTGTAATCCCAGCATTTGTAATTTCAACAAATTGGGTATTTTTGTGCATCTCTTCAATTGATTTACATCCTACATATCCCA
Source organism: uncultured Gammaproteobacteria bacterium (assembly GCA_964444385.1). Lineage (GTDB taxonomy): Bacteria > Pseudomonadota > Gammaproteobacteria > Magnimaribacterales > D2472 > D2472. The sequence goes on along the minus strand of CAYUHD010000022.1, from coordinate 20,178 downwards.
TGCTTTGTTTAATACCCCCAATTAATTGATCAATTACATTTACAACCCAACCCTTGAAAGGAACTCTTCCCTCGACTCCTTCAGGAACCATTTTTTCATTATTTATTCCATCTTGAGAATATCTATTTAAATCATTTCTTTCAGACATTGCTCCAATAGAACCCATTCCTCTATATGTTTTAAAACTTCGGCCTTGATAAAGCTCTAACTCCCCAGGAGCTTCTTCTGTTCCCGCAAATATTCCTCCTAGCATTACAGCATCTGCTCCAGCTGCAATGGCTTTAGAAATATCACCCGAAAATCTAATACCTCCATCTGCAATCAATGGAATGCTATTAGAGAAAAGTTTTTCTTTGATAGAAATAATGGCAGTAATCTGAGGAACCCCAATCCCAGCTATAATTCTAGTAGTGCATATAGACCCTGGGCCCATTCCAATTTTAACTGAGTCTACTCCTACATCTATTAGGGCTTGAGCACCATCTGGAGTGGCGACATTACCTCCCATCACATCAATATCAGGAAATTCCTTTTTGATAAGTTTTACAGTTCCCATTACATTTTGAGAATGACCATGAGCACTGTCTATAACAAATAAATCTACGCCAGCTTCAGCTAATGCAGTCGCCCTTTCTAAAGTATTATTTTCTGTGCCAAGAGCTGCACCAACTTGTAACTGACCTCTAGAATCTTTAGTTGCAAAAGGATGTTCGGCTGATTTATCAATATCCTTCATTGTTACTAGCCCAGTTAAGGAGCCTTCATCGTCAATAACTAGAATTTTTTCGATTCTGTTGTTATACATTAATTTTTTGACTTCTTCTTGATCAAACCCCTCTTTAACTGTTATCAATTTGTCATGCGGGGTCATAATAGACGATACAAATTCAGATAGATTATCTGCGTATCTAAAATCTCTTCTTGTAACAATCCCCATTAATTTTCCATCATCAACCACGGGCATGCCAGATATACTAAGCTCATTTGTGAGTTGCATAAGTTCATTGATTGTTTTGGATGATTTTATAGTTGTTGGATCTCTTACAACGCCGCTTTCATATTTTTTAACTCTCTTAACTTCTATAACTTGCTCTTCAATAGAGTTATTTTTATGAATAATCCCTATTCCACCATTTTCAGCGAGTGCAATTGCCATTGCAGCCTCAGTAACTGTATCCATTGCAGCAGATATAAGTGGAATTTTTAAAGAGATGTTTTTTGAAACCCTTGTTTCTAATAAAGCTTCAGCAGGCAGAAAATCAGTATACCGAGGCAAGAGCAAAACATCATCAAAGGTTAAGGCTTTATATTTGATCTTTTCCATAAGAGATTATAACGCATGCTTTTATTGAAAAAAAGGTAGCTGACTTTCAGCTAAATAAAATTAACTTTTAAGAAAATCTCTATAGTTCTAGTGATTTGTATATTTCATCAGATTTAGCTGCGCAAATAAAATCATTTTTATGCAATCCTTTTATTTTGTGAGACCACCAAGAGACAGTTACCTTACCCCACTCCAATATAATTTCTGGGTGATGATCTTCCTCTTCTGCTAATCCTGCAACCAAGTTAGTAAAATTAATTGCTTGTTTATAATTTAAAAATACGAAAGAACAGGCTAGTCTTTTTATGCCGTCATCTTCTATTGCTGCCCATAACGGAATCTTTGGGAGAAATTTACTTATTTCTTCATTTGAAAGCACAGGAGCATCTACCTTACATGCTTCGCATTTAAACTCAGTTAATTCGGTAGACAATTTATAAACCACCTTTTGCGAGTTTTGATGGGTCAAGCAATTTAACTAACTTTGCTTTTGATATATCAGTCTCTTCAGCTGCGACATCAATTATTGGTCTATTTTCTTTGTAAGCTTTCTTGGCAATAGCTGCAGCCTTTTCATATCCGATTATTGGGTTTAGAGCAGTAACCAATATTGGATTTTTAGATAACGATGCCTCTAAGTTTTTATTATTAACCTTGAAACTATTAATGGCTTTTTTAGATAGGACATTCATAGCACCTGATAAAAGATTAATACTCTTAAGAAGGTTATATGCTATTACAGGTAGCATTACATTAAGTTGAAAACTTCCTGATTGTGCAGCGACAGTAATAGAGACATCATTACCAATAACATCAGCAGATGCCATTGCAACTGCTTCAGGAATAACTGGATTTACTTTACCTGGCATAATACTGCTTCCTGGTTGAAGCGCTTTTAGTTCTATTTCCGATAATCCAGCCAATGGACCACTATTCATCAATCTTAAATCATTAGATATTTTCATTAAAATTAGAGCAAGGTTTTTAAGCTCTCCTGATAATTGGACTGAACAATCCTGAGCGCTTAGCTCATGATAAAAATTTTTACTCACAACGCATTTGCATTTATTACCAGAGAGTTTTGTCATTTCCTGAGCAAAGTATTTTGAAAACTGTTTATGAGCATTTATACCACTGCCAACAGCAGTTCCTCCTTGAGGTAATTCAAGGAATTTCTTTTCAAGAATATTTAACATTTCTTTGGAAGACTTTAGCTGACTAGACCATGCCTTTAATTCTTCAGCAAAATCAATGGGCATAGCATCCATTAAGTGAGTTCGACCTGTCTTTATAGTTCCTTTAACAGACTCCGCTTTTTGTTCAATAGTTTTAATTAATCCCTCAAGTGCAGGAAATAATTTTTTTGTCAGATCCATATGAGCACTTATTTTTATTGCAGTTGGTATAACATCATTGCTGCTCTGACTCATGTTTACATCATCATTCGGGCAGATCTTAACTTTGGCATATTTAGTTGCTAAATTTGCTATAACTTCATTTGCATTCATGTTGGAACTTGTACCAGATCCTGTTTGAAATATATCAATTGGGAATTCGTGATGATGTTTTTCTTGCCAAACTTCTTTTGCAGCCCTTGAGATAGCCTTAGATTTTTTTAAAGAAATTAATTTTAGTCTCAAATTAGCTTTAGTTGCTGCATCTTTAATAAGCCCTAGTGAAGAGACAAAGGATTTTGTAAAAGGAAAATCCATATTAATACCGCTTATTGGAAAATTATTTACTGCTCTTTGTGTTTGAGCTCCCCATAATGCTTTTGTAGGAACCTTAACCTCACCTAAACTGTCTTTTTCAATTCTATATTTCATATTAGCTCCATAATTGGGTAAACTATTTTACACCTATAAGTTAAGGAATTCATTATGGCAAAAGTTATACCAATTAGCATCGATGTTAATAAAGGAAAGTTGCCTCAAAAACCAAAAGGTATAAATGAAACAGTTGAATGCTCTTCTATTGAGGAGAAAAGAAGGCATGAGCTTGAAAAGCTTACAGCGGGCTTTAGGTTATTTTCATATTTTGGATACGATGAAGGGGTGGCTGGGCACATAACTGTAAGAGACCCAGAATTCTCTGATCACTTTTGGGTCAACCCAATTGGAGTTCATTTTGGTCAAATAAAAGTCTCTGATCTCTTACTAGTAAACCATGATGGTGAGGTTGTTCAGGGTGATCGATCTGTAAATGTGGCGGCATTTACAATTCATTCTCGTCTTCATATGGCAAGACCTGATGTGAATGCAGCTGCTCACTCTCATTCTATGTATGGTAAAACCTTTTCAACTCTTGGTAAATTTCTTGATCCTATCTCTCAAGACTCTTGTGCTTTCTACGAAAGACAAGCAATTTATGATGATTTTTCAGGTGTCTCAGAAGATACTAATGAGGGCGAAAGAATAGCCAATGCACTTGGAGATAAACAAGTATTGCTGATGCAAAACCATGGGATTTTATCAACAGGCTCTTCTATTGATATTGCTTTATGGTATTTCTTTTCTCTTGAACGCTGTTGCCAATCTCAACTAATGGCTGAAGCTGCAGGTAAACCTACTTTGATTCCTCATGAAACAGCAGTTAAAACTAGGGAATTCATAGCGAATGAATTAGCCGCATGGGCAAGCTTTCAACCGCTATATGACATGATTACTCAAAAAGAACCTGATTTATTTCAATAGCTACTAGTTTCCAAGAATTGCTTTGGTCTCTAAACATTCGCTTAGTCCACTTAATCCATGCTCTCTTCCGTTTCCAGAAGTTTTGAATCCACCAAAAGGAGCTGCTGGGCCTCTAGAACCTTTATTAATGCTAATCTGACCTGCTCTAATTCTTCTAGCAACTTCCTTCGCATGGTCTTCATCACCAGATTGAACATATCCCGCTAATCCGTATTCGGTATCATTGGCAATTTCAATAGCCTCTTCCTCAGATTCATACTTTAATATACTTAGAACTGGCCCAAATATTTCTTCTCTTGCTATGGTCATATCATTAGTTACATCTGCAAAAACTGTAGGCTTAACAAAGTAACCTTCAGATATGCCATCTGGTCGTCCTAACCCACCTGCAACCAGTCTTGCGCCTTCATCAATACCAATTTGTATTAATCTTTGAACTTTTTCATACTGAACCTTATTAGAAATTGGTCCAATTTTAACACCCTCATCTTCAGGAGCACCTACTACGGTAGAATTTGCAACCTGGGTTGCAGCCTCAACAGCTTTGTCATAATTTTTAGAAGAAACCAACATTCTTGTAGGAGCATTACATGATTGACCAGTATTCATAAAACAATGATTTGCTCCTGCACCTGCAGCTTTTTCAATGTCAGCATCATCCAAAATAATATTTGCTGATTTACCTCCGAGCTCTTGAGCAACTCTCTTAACAGTTGGAGCAGATGCAATAGCTACTGCAACTCCAGCTCTTGTTGAGCCAGTGAAATGCATCATATCAATATCTTGATGCTCAGAAAGTGCAGCTCCTGCGATTGGACCCATACCATTTACAAGATTAAAAACCCCAGCTGGAATTTTCGCTGCATGTAAAATTTCAGCAAACATAATTCCGCAAAATGGAGTAATCTCACTCGGTTTTAATACCATGGTGCATCCAGATGCAATTGCAGAGGCAACTTTTGTACACATCTGATTCATCGGCCAATTCCATGGCGTGATCATTCCAATGACTCCAATTGGTTCTTTCCTTACAAGATAATCATTTTCAGTTTTCTCAAATTCAAATGTCTTTAATACCTCTAAAGTATCTTTAAAATGAGATAAGCCTGAAGTAACTTGTGCCACATTAGACAACCATAATGGTGCGCCCATTTCTTCAGATATTGTTTTAGCTAGCTCATCTGAACGTTTTTCATATTCAGAAATAATATTTTCAAGTAGCGCTATTCTTTCCTCTTTTGAGGAAAAACCAAAAGATTTGAAAGCCTCTTTAGCTGCTGCGACGGCAACATGTATATCTTCTTTTGTTCCTGCTGATATAGACCCAATAACAGATTCGTCAGATGGATTAATTACCTCTATAGTTTCTGAGCCCAATGGATCAACCCATTCACCATTGATATAAAATTTAAGATGGTCAGCCATAATACTTCCTTAATAAAAATTTGAGTTCATTATAACGGATGTTTTTTAATTATCACCAGCGTTAATTTTTACCATTGAATTCTATCTTCAAGTTGATCACATAATTTAGATAAATGATTTTGAACATTCTTAGAAGAATCTTCTATCTCCTTAATAGAAAAATTTTCGATCGATTCTCTAGTGATCAAATTAAGATCTAAATATTTTTGAATGTGGGCCTTATATCTCATAGGGGATTTAATCCCACTGGGAAAAAGTATGGTCACAGGTTTACCACTGCTTATGGATTCTGAAATCATCATTGCGCTATCTTCTGTAACGAATATATTTTTAGCAGAACCAAATAAAGCCGCTAAATTAAAATTTTTAGCTCCTTGATGAAACCAAGCTGAATAATCGAGAGGGATATTTTGCAACTCTGATTGAATTTTTCTCTCTACCCCTGGATCACTCCTTCTCGAGGTAACAACAGTAATTGGAAGATGAGTCTCTTTGTGCAAATGCTTAATAACATCGATCAAAGATTTCCATTCTCTATCTTGATAAGAATATCCTATGCCCTCTCCTCCTATTAAAAATAATAGATGTTCATTCAAGCTCTTTTCCTCGGCTGCTATAGCACAAAATTCTGGAGAATATAGATTAGGGGTAATAGAGGCAATAATGTTAGATGAATTTTCTTGATATCTTTCAACTGTAACAAGAGCATTAAATAAGGATGCATGTAATCCTCTAGGAGAGCCAAGTTGAATGACTGGGATATCATTTAAAATTTTCAAAGCAGCTGAATAAGGAGCTGTTTTTCCTCCAGCAGCAATTATCAGATCAATGTCATTAATCTTAATTGAAGAGTAAAAGAGAGATACAAATTTTGCTGTTAAGCGGCCTGGTATCCTCATTAACAATCTTGAAAAAACTGTGATTAAACCTCGCAATTGATGGCTCTTAAATGAAAGATCTATAATGTTTATATTTGATAAATGTTTGTTTGAGAGAATTGATGCAACTCCCTTGGATTGATTAAAATGTCCAGGTATTCCATCACTAATAATAAGAATATTTTTCATATTAAATATACTTTTCTTTATAGAGATGAATCAATTTATCACCTAACATCATCTTTTCAGCTTTGACTATATCCTCTAGATTATCAACCCCAAGAATAGGTGATGATGATAAAACGCCTTGAATACAGAAATCATTTTCTAGAAATCTCATCATATCTATAGATTCTATTTCCTCTAATGGAGTCGGTAACAAGTCTGAATAATATTGCAATGCTTTGTTTGTAAAACCTATCATTCCAAGTTGCCTAAAAGAAGTGACGCTATTAAATGGGATGTGAGATCGTGAAAAAAAATTGATATTAAGATCATTATCAACCGCTGCTTTTACAACGTTAGGATCTTTCAGATCATTTCCAGTAATTGGAAAAACTGAATTCACTGCCTCGTACTCTTTTCCTGAAAAGGCATCTTTCAAGTTATTAATATCATCAGGAAAAATTTGTGGCTCATCGCCTTGTAATAAAAGAATAAGATCATATAGATGCCCCTCCTGTGAGAGAATATCTAAGGTTTCCTTTGCCCGTTCTGTAGCTCTTTGATGACTATGACTAGTTAACACTGAAGGAATATCTTGTGAGTTTGCCCAATCAATAATTTCTTGATCTGGTGTTGCGATGATTAATTTATCACAAGCGCCAGAAAGCAGTGCTCTCTCATAGCAATGACCAAGCATCGGAATATCTAAAATTTTCTTAAGTGGCTTTCCAGGGAAGCGAGATGATGCCATTCTTGCAGGAATTACTCCTAGAGTATTTTTCATCTATTGTGTAAAAGGTAATCTAGCACCAATATCTAGCATTCTTATATCCACACTAAAAGCAATCATGTCATAACCTTTTGCTTGCAATGCCTTTATTTGATGCTTTTCTGGTTCCACAAGATGATATCCACATTTTATATTTTCTTCCTTAGCGGCAGATAAAATTTTTGCTTCCGCCTCATAAAACTCATCAGTATCAAATGCTCCTGGATTATTGAGAGAAGCTGAAAGATCATATGGACCAATAAAATATCCTTTAATATTTTGAGAGAAAATATCTTTGCAATTTTTTAAACCTTTCATAGATTCAATTTGAGCATATATCTCAATCTCATTGACTCGATTTAAAATATAATCTTTCTTGGTTGAACTCTCGCCATAACCTTGAGCTCTTGCAAGACCCATTCCCCTAGACCCACGCGGAGGGTAATGACATGCTAAGATGACTTGCTCAATTTGGTTTAGAGTTTCAATCATGGGAGCTAAAATACCCTTTGCCCCGGCGTCAAGAACTCTTTTGATTTGCGATACATTATGTCCAGAGAGCCTAACAAATGGCTTAGATCCAGCCAAATCAATAACACGAATAAGTTGTTCTGCTTGATTAATATTTATGCTGCTATGCTCAAGATCTATTACGATCCACTCATAACCTGCTTTAGCAAATATTTCAGCGATTGATTCATTGGGAAGGCTTTGCCAAGTACCGATTGAAAGATTGCTCATAGATTAAATCTCTTATGTGATATCAATATTATCATCTAATCCATTTATGGCTGCCATGCCCATAGAATTAATTCCTTCATTTGTAAGACTCGAACGATGTGATGTGCCAAAAAAGTTGGAGAGTTTTAACAAGGAATTATTTAACGCTGGCTCTTCCTCATATACATCAAACCCTGCAAAAGCAGAAGGATTTTCTAATAAAAAATCATGTAAGTTTTTTTCGTTTACGATTCCCCCTCTTGCAGTATTGATAATACAAACATTTGTCTTTAAATGCTTCAACTCTTTTGAAGAAATTATATTTTTTGTTTCATTGTTTAATGGAAGGTGGATACTAAGAATATCTGATTGACTCAAAACCAATTCCAAAGGTAATTGATGAATTAATTCTGGATTTAAGTTCAACTCTTTAAATATTTTCTTAAGGCCTTCATCTGAATAATCTTTTTCATCGAAAAAGAGAATATTGCAATTGAATGGCTGAATTAATGAGGTTAATCTCTGACCAATATTGCCAAATCCAAGCAATCCTATGGTTTTCCCATGAAGCTCTGATCCTTTTTCTTGGGACCAATTTCCATTAAGAATATCAATATTATTTCCATGAATTTTTTTTAACCCAATTAATATTAACGTTAGTGCCAGCTCTGCAACGCTTTGTTTGTTAACCCCTGGAGTAAATCCAAGTTTAATGTTGCGATTTTTTAGCAATTCCAAATCAAGATTGTTTAGACCAACCCCATACTTACTAATAACCTTAAGCTTTGGAAGTTGAGAAAGAGCTGAATCACATATTTTTTCTATGCCAATAATTGCTTTTGTTGCTGGCTTCAAAAACTGAACTAGCTGATCACCTTCCAAGGTCTTACCAGAATCATTGAGAATAATTGAAGAATAAAGCGTTTTTAGATGGTTTACTAAAAAGTCATTTTTTGAAAAAGATCTAGAGGCAACTGCAATTGTATCTTTGGTATTCAAATTATTGCTCTATCTTTTGATTAGAGAATTTTGCATCTACCCTATAGTCTATTTGAAGATTGTTAAGAGAGACTTTACCCCCTGCTGAGTTAACAATTGCTGCTCCAGCAGCAACATCCCACAAAAAGATCCCATCCTCTTTATAGGTTTCAGCTTTTCCTGCAGCTACATAAACTGCAGCCATAGCTGCTGAACCAATCATTCTAATTTTTTTCCATGCCTGAAAATCAGAAATCATTTTTGCAAATTCATCATCGGAATAATTAGTCTTTGCAGGGATGCCAGTTACTAAAGTGGATTCATTTTTTGCAGATAAAGAAGAAACTTTAATCTCTTGATCATTCATAAATGCTTTTGATTCTTGATGGCCAAAGTAAAGTTCCTGATGATTAAAATCATATATAACCCCAAGAATTGGTTTTGTATCATGCATTAACGCAATAGAAACGCAGCTAATTGGTATCGCTCTTAAGAAATTTGAGGTTCCATCAAGAGGATCAATGACCCAATAATATTCTTCCAATTTATTAGTTAATCCAGTTTCTTCTCCTAAGATTGAAAATGTACTTTTCGACGCTATATGCTCCTTAATAATTTCTTCTGTGTCTATATCAAGTTGCAGCTTTAAATCGCGACCTGTATTTAATAATACCTCAAGGTCTTTTCCTTGAGCTTTTAATAAAAAATCTCCGGCTAGCAAGGCAGCAGATTTTGCTGTCTTTAGACAAGAGTCTAAATCAAGCATTTAAAAATTTTTCCCTAAAATAAGAACCCACTAGACCACAAACTACCATATGCAGATCTTCAGCTGGACCATATTCTCCAACTTTTGTTGGAACATGGATATTTAGATTGCAATTCTCTTTTAAGTAGCCTCCATCAAAAGCGGTCAAACCAACAACATAAATATTATTATCATTTGCATATTCAATAGCTTTAATAAGGTTCTTTGAATTACCCGAAGCTGAAATACACACAATAGTATCTCCTGGCTTAGCAAGAGTTTGCAGTTGCTGCAAAAAGATATTTTCATATCCATCATCATTTGCAATGGCCGTAATCACAGCTTGATTATCACAAAGGCTGATTGCTCGAAAAGGTTTTTTAAATTGTCTGCTGCCTAATGAAATATCGTTAACAAAATGTGTTGCAGTGGATGCGCTTCCACCATTTCCTAGAAAAAATGTAGTACTTCCAGAATCTCTTGACTCTAAAAGCAAATCTACAAACTTCCCAATAGACTCCCTATCCAATTTAGAAATTAAGTTAGATAGGTACTCAAGGTAATTATTTGAGAATGATGCTGATCTATTCATGTTGGTTTTCTGTTAACTATAGTATTTTTTTTTCCACGCAGGGTCAGCTTTATATATTTTTTCTATTAATTTCATTGTTTCAATTGCATCTTCAATGCTGCCTCTTTCAATTTTTAAATCTCTGATTAGACAGTTTGAAAAATATTTTATCTCATTATCCCATGATACATCTTCATTATATTTTGAAGTTGACTCCCTAGGAGCTCCTTTGTCTTTTTCTGGATCAGAAGTAATTATCCTAAGAGTCTCATCACCATAACTTTTTGATCCTGTTAACAATCCTCCTAGGACAAGTGAGCCTTTTTGTAATGTAATTTCCAAATTAAATACATGTCTCCATTGTGTTGCAGAAGAATGGAGTTGAGCAACAACTCCTTCTGGAGATTTCATCAATACATAAGCATTATCTTCAACGTCAAAGTTCCAAAAAGCATTATCAATAAATGAAAAAATTTCAGAAAAATTCTCTCCAGATAAATACCTCATCAAATCTAGCATATGTATTCCTTGATCCAGCAAAATGCCTCCCCCTGACTCTTCTCTTTTGGTTCTCCAATCTGTCTGATTAAAACTAATCATTTGTGACTTACCATAAACACCCTTCATGTTAATTATTTTCCCAAAGGTATTCTTTTCAATAATTGACTTAGCCTCTTCAACTGAAAGATGGAATCTATGATTAAACCCATACATTAATTTTAAAGAGGGATAGTTATTTGAAATTTTTTGAACCTCTATTAGCTCATGCAAAGTCTTTGATGGAGGTTTTTCACAAAATACATGGAGTCCATTTTCAAGACTTAAGGAAACAGCATCAACAGCAAATTTGTTTGGCAAGCTAATAAATACTATATCAATATTACCTTTATTGATTAGGGTCTTATAATTATCAAAAACTTTTATGCCATCTGGTATGGCTTTCTGAGCACCAGAATTAGATTCAGAAATTGCTGTAACTTCAAAATCAGTATTGTCTATAATAGATTTATGCCTTGTTTTGCCAACAGCACCGTAACCTGCTATTCCTACTTTCATGGTTACTTTTTATAAGTAACACGATAAATAACATTGGCCTTGTCATCTGAAATTAATAAACTTCCATCTCTTAAAACTAAAGGTGCGGATGGTCTACCAAGAACTTTTCCATTTTGAAGCCAACCTGAAATAAAATCACTTGAGCCTTTCACATTACCATTTTCATCAAAACTCACTCGTAAAACTCTATATCCAACTTTTTCAGTCCGATTCCATGATCCATGCAATGTAATAAATAAATTATTTTTTATTTCGTTTGGAAACATTGATCCTTTGTAGAAAGCAGCTCCAGTTGGAGCTACATGAGCACCAAGTTCTAAAATTGGATCAATAAAATCATATCCGGGATTAATTTCTCCAAACTCTGGGTCAAAGATATTTGAGGCATGTTTGAATGGGTAGCCAAAAAATTGTCCATCAACATCTACTCTGTTTAGCTCGCATGAGGGAGAATCATCTCCCAGCCAATCTCTTCCATTATCAGTAAAAAAAAGTTTTTTACTTTCAGGGTGGAAATCAAATCCCACACTGTTCCTTACCCCTTTAGCAACATGTTCTAAGTCACCATTTTCAAACCTTAAGATTGATGCAAATTGTGAGTTTTCTGATAAACAAATATTGCATGGTGCGCCTACATTGAAATATAGCCTCCCTTGAGAATCATGCTTAAGCCATTTCCACCCATGCCATGTATTATCAGGTAAATCCTGAATAACAGTTTTCTTTTCTGGCATATTCATAGATGATTGTCTTTTTAACCAATCTTCAATGTTTTCAATTTTCCATATTTTACTTATTTCTGAAAAATATAAATCTCCATTAAAAAGGCTTACCCCTGTTGAGTAATTTAGATCTTTTGCTAGGACAGTTCTAGAATCAACTTGTCCGTTATTATCAGAATCTATCAATGCTAATATCTGGCCACCTCTTTCACCTACAAAAATAGTTCCATTTTTTCCTTCAACCATTTGCCTGGGTGCATCTAAATTATCTGCATAAATAGAAATCTCAAAACCGTCTTCTAATTGAAGTTGATTTAGCTCTATTGCAAGCAAAAAACTAGGAAATATATAAACTACTAAAAATAAAAATATAAAAAAATTTCTCATTGTTACCAGTAAAAATAAAAGTCAGTTAAAATAAATTTTATGTTGTTCAGTATAGCAGTCACCCTTCTATTTTTAAGTTTTTTTGCTTCAGTAGTGCTTACTGGTTACTTTAGAAATATTGCTAGGTCAAATAAATTATTAATTGACATACCTGACAAAAGTAGAAAATTTCATTTTAGACCTACCCCATTAATTGGGGGATTAAGCATCCATGCATCAATTCTACTGTCTTCTTTATTCATGCTGTTTTTAATTGATTATAAGTACGACTTCCGATTTGATGGATTTTCTATTGCAGAACAATCCCAAATACAATCTTCTTCAGAAATTGGTTATTCAAAAAAACTAAGCGTAAAAAATGAGGATAGTGGTAATTCTGAAAATTTTAGATTAAACATCACTCATCAACAAAATGAAGATAAAGACTCTCAATCGTACGATGTTAATTTTGGATCTAATTCTGATGACTCTCTAAATATTACTCAAGTAAGCAAGAATGTCTTTAATGTAACTCTACCAGGTGGAGAAACTAAAACATTTCAAGCCACTAATTCTGGGATAGTTGAGGTCAATCCATCAGGTGAACCAATTAGTGATCCATTCATAATTGAGAGTGAATCTAGCAATTTCTTTTCATTCTCATCATTTACAGCAGCCTTCATAGTAATAGCTTTGTTACTTCAGGCATGTATACTCTTTGATGATGCATTTGGGATTAAAGCATCTAAAAGGTTGTTAATACAATCAATTGCTGCATTGGGATTAATCCTTTTAGGAGATATTTATATTGAAGATTTGAAAGTATCTCTATTAGGAATAGATCTTCAACTTGGGATATGGGGCATACCTTTTACAATATTTGCAGTTGTTGGAATCGTTAATGCCTTTAATATGATAGATGGTATAAATGGTTTGTGTGCTGGCTTTGCTTTAATTGCACTAGGTGCACTCCAAGCTGGATCAGGTTTCGATGTGGCTAATTATTCTCTTGTAATTGCAATGGGAAGTATCATTGGATTTCTTTTTTATAATCTTGGTTTTCTTGGAATTAAGAGAAGAGTATTTTTAGGAGATAATGGATCAACATTTCTAGGGTTTTTGGTAGCATGGACATGTATAAATTACTCTCAAACAAGTGAAAATTTAATTCAACCTGTAACTTGTTTATGGGTCGTTGCCATTCCATTATTGGATTGTTTGGGAGTAATGGTTGGAAGAGCTGTAAAAGGGATACTTCCATTTAGTCCTGGTAGAGATCATATTCACCATAAATTACAGAGGGTAACCAAAAGCTCGTCAAAAACATTAATGGGTTTATTAATTCTGGGGTTATTGGTTGCCTGGATTGGGATTATCATTGAGAAAAGTTATCTTTCAGCAGAGCTTTCATTTATTTTATTTTTAATCTTTTCATTAATTTTTTATGTTGGCTCAGGTAGACTATTTAACGGAATAAAGTCTAATACATAACCCAATCAACTTATTTGTATTAAATGCTAAAAGATCTATTTAAAAAAAAGCTACCACTCGAGATTATCAATACTCATGAAGCAGATGTCGCACTAAGGCTAATGTTTGAGATCGCTATCAGTGACGGCACTCTTGATAGTTCAGAACTTAAACTCATTAAAGAAAGAGCAAATAAAATAGCTTCTGAAGATGTTAAGGCCACCACTATTGTCAAAAAAATTATTGATGAAACTGAACAATCAGTTTCTTTTTATCCTTCTATAAAGAAAATTAATGAAACTCACTCAAATGAAGAGAAAATAGAATTATTAACTGTTCTTTGGGAATTAGTTGCAGCTGATTCAGTGATTGATGCTTACGAGGAAAACTTATATTTTAAAATTGCTGAATTAATTAAGATTAAAAGATCTACAGCTAATCAAATTAGGCAGCAAGACTCCTAGGGCTTATCTACATAAATTGGTGAAGACCATGCTCTTTCATTGGTCATGCTTAAACAATCATCTTGAAAGTCTGTTCTGAAACTCCCCTTGCAGAGTTTAAAATTATCTCTTTTGAACAAAGGCGCTCCATTAATTGCAGGTGTTGGTTCTTGTATTGCTCTAACGTAGTAAACGCTGTCCCTAGAATAATTTTGGTCCTCAAATTCAATAACACATTCGCCTGTTCCATTGCAAGGGATTATCTTCCAAGGATCCTGAATGAGAGGGCTAACTGCCTCACCTATATATGATTGAGGAGTAATCTTAATGATTTCTATTTGTTGAATAATGTTTCTTTCATTACTTGGGTTGTAACACTCCCCGGCACAAAGATAATCCAACCTCTTAGAAGAGAGAGAATCTATTGACTCTTTTGGGCAACCTTCTTTTTGCTTAAAACTACCTGCAGCTTTAATAATAAAGCTTGGGTTTTGACTCATTGTAATTTGAGATCCCATAGGTACTTTTCCTTGCGGGGAATTAATTAAATCAAACCACAGTAAAATTCTAGGACCACTAGTCCCATAAACATTTTTATTCTTTAAAGCAGACCAAATTGCATCTTTGCCTCTTCCCTCTGAATGAACGGCCAAGATGCCACCAGGATATACAAAGCTTGAAACTCTCTCGCTATCAGGCTGACTTTCCCCGGGAGTAATTTTTGGTATTTCAGGAAAATTAGGATCTTCAGCATCATATTTATACTCCCAAAATTTAGATTTCACGCCAGTTGCGAAAGTCATTTTGCGTCTTTCATACTGTTTGTAGCCTGTTCCTGGACGAGCAGTATGATCATCTGTTGAAGCTATAAACCCAAAATTATATCTTTCTGGAGCATCTGTAGATTTATCAAAATTAGATATAGCTAGTGCATATTGAGCAGATTGTTTTGGCCTATAATTAAATGCCGGCTTAAAACAATCAGTACATTGATCACAATTTAGCCACTCTTCTGGTTTAGCCTCAGGAAAGACCATATTAGTATAAGGTCCTCCAGCTAGAGTGTATTTTTTTGCAAGTTCAACCCTTGCGTCACACTCATCTTTTGTTAGCCCATCACAGCGTTTTTTTTGCATTTCACCAGCTTGCCAGCAACAAGGTAAAAAATCTTCAGTTGGTTCTGGGCAGTTCATTACATCATTCTGAAGAAAATTTGCTGACGCAATATCTCTATACTCTTCACTGTTTCCATGACCTGACATGATTTCCAATAAAATTTGCTTACTTGGATCATGACCCTGATCATTTAAACGATTATCCCAAGAAGTTCCTAATGGAACATGGAAGCCCCATGACTGTCCATGAGGAATAACAATGCTATCTGCATTCCACTCATCAAGCTTAGAAAAAAGATCTTTTGGAGTCCTTGCGTACTCATAACAATCAAATGGAAGTTCTGTTGATGTAACTCCTTCATCGCAAAAAGGTATATTTCTTACTTCATTTAGAAGCCAATTTAGATCTGAATACCTTTTAAAGTTAAGAATATCAACCCATCTTGCACTTACAGCTTGTTGAGTGGTATCAAATACTCCGAGGCCAGATCCTGGAGTTCGAGAACCTATAGGTCTTGCTGGCAAATTTTGGATATCTTTAAAAATTACATTTCTGTGACCCCAGTGACTCTCTTTTGTTGTACCAATTTGAGTCCATTCCCAGCCTGGAAATACAACCAAATCATTTGTTACTGGATCGCTATTTGAAATATTGCATTGTTGAACAATCTCTTTTTGCTCGCGCCAATGATCTGGAGTAAGACCTTCAGCATGATCATTAAGACTAAAAAAATCTAGATTTGCACAATATCTAGCAAAATCACAAGCCATAGAACTATCATGCGCACCCTGAAGCCCCATCATTGGAAGCTCTAGAGTAAAAGCATCAATTGAATAAGTTGTATGAACATGCAAGTCACCAAATAAAATTTGGGTTTTATCTGCTGAATCAGCGCCTAACAAACTTTCCTTAGTTTGAAAAAATTTCAAGTCTTGCTTGTAAATTACTTCACTAGATCGTGGAGCTCCTTGTATTTTTCCTGGACTGACATCAGAGCCGCACCCTGTAAGAAAGAAAAAAATTAAAAGAGCGGGGAATATTTTTCTTAAAAAGAGAATCATCGATAAACGTAGACTGAACCATATTCTTTAATTAAATCGATTTCAATGTTTTTTCGTTCTTGGCTGATATCAAATTGTTTACAAACTCCTTGATTCCAATCAGAAAGATAGCTTAGTATCGGATCACCGATATTTATGATTGTCTCTTCAACCAATAAACATTTTTCAATAAGAGTTCCCGCTGGTGAAAGCCTGACTTGCCCTAAAATAAATTCAAGAGAGAGCATTTCTTTGTCTATGGATAAATACTCATCAGAGTCAAGTTTCATGAAGATACGATCTTTGGAGTCAAATTTTTTCCATTGCTGTTGTTTCCCGGTGTTAGGGATACCTGTCTTTGCAAATGAAGCCCAAGCATTCATCATGGTTTCTTGCATTTGATTTCTTAATTTTCCCTTTGGATATACATATCTTCCAATTGGGCCAAATTTAAAATCGCCAGTTATAAATGAAATTTCAAACCCATGGGCTGCCCCAATTAGGTTAGGAAAATCTGCAAAATAAGAAGGCTTTTGATCATCCCAATCAAATCTATAAGCATACAAAGAATCATAACCAGCTTTTTCTAATTCCATTAATGGCTCATCAACACCTCTTAACTTCCATCCTTGCGAACGAGTTTTAACCCAAAGCTTGTATAACTCTTCTTTCTTAAGCTCTATTTTAGGAATAGGGACAAGTTTTGTTAAAGGATAGGAGGCTTCTACAAAATATCTATTAGCTCCAAGCCAAAGAGAGAGTTCATCCTTATTAGATCCTGCAATAACTGGAACATTATTTTTCTTTTGAGATGCAGCAAGTCCAGCGCTCACTCCATTAATATGCGTGACTATTCCATCTCTAGTAAGAAGTGGTAGACGATCATATGTATCATCAGAAATTTTTTGATATGTTTCTAATAAAGTCTTACCGTCGAGAGATCTAAGATAACGTTGATATTCATCTCCATATTTTTGAGGATCTTGATTAAATAAATTCTTTATACTCTCATATCCAGACAAGTCATGTTTTGCCAATACTGGATCAGCGCCTAATTGATTAATAGTAATACCTCTTCGATTAATACCAAGCGCTTCATCTTTATTAAAACTTCTTGTATAACCTGATTGGGAAATAGCCTTATGAAAGAGACCATCTCCTATGGGCGAGGCAAGCAAAGATAGTACATTATTTCCTCCTGCAGACTCTCCAAAGATTGTTATATTATTTGGATCACCACCAAAATTTTGAATATTGGTTTGTGTCCATTTTAATGCCTCCATTATATCAAGCGTCCCAAAATTCGAGGTCTTATCCATCCCGCTTTGGAGTCCTTGTATCGCAGGATGCGTAAACCAGCCCATTGGACCTAAGCGGTAATTGATGGTCACAACAAGCACTTGATGTCTTCGAATCAACTCTGAAAAATCATAGTAATCTTTAACACCAGAAATATTCCCTCCTCCATGAACCCAAAACATTACAGGAAGCCTTCTATTTAAATTGTTAACTGGAGCTTTAATATCCAAATATAAACAATCCTCTTGCCCAACTATCCCTTCACCTTGAATACCAGCATAAATACTGGCTTCTTGTAAGCATCCATTTCCCTCTTGAGGTTTAATATTTAATTCAGGAGTATCCAATAGTCTAGGTGCCTTCCAACGCAAATCTCCCACTGGAGGAATGGCGTAAGGAATATCTTCCCAAGAAACAACATTTTGATTTAATTTGCCTTGCGTCACACCAGATGAGGTAGGAATAGTTAAAGAATTAGTTTGTTGAATAGGGCTGATACATGAACCCAGAACGGATAAGCTGAAAATAATAATAAATAAATTATTAATAGTTAATTTTTGATTCATGAAGTAATTTTATCCTATCAATATTTTGATTAGTTTTAATTTTAGGGGCCGAATTTATAAACGCAATTGATTGATTAATATTAAAAACATCCCAATCAATTAAATGGGAGGCAGGAGAACCAGTTTTTGCAAACTCAGTCCAAGATACCTGGAAGAAATTAGAAATCTTAACTGCGTCTTTTGAACAAAAATCCCTAAAAGTTTTTTTATTGGCTGAACCAAAAACATATGGTAATTCGCTTGCATGATAAGCTCCTAATTTTCCATCAAATATTGGGCTAGGCTCATCAAAAAAATAACCATAAGATTTTTCTTGATGCTGTTCTAAAAGCTCCATAGAATGAATCCCAAATGTCCAGTCAGTCATAATATTAGATAATGCATGCCTGTATTGCCCTTCGATAAGATCCTTTTGCAAATATTGTGCTGCAATCTTATCCACAGTTTCATGCTTAAACATTTTGTTTAATCTCCTGTAAAAATTTTCTTTATTTAAATTAAGGTAGTAAGGCTCAAATTCAGACCAAAGTCTATATTCATCAGCGGTTGTTCCAATAATCAACCTGATTGATGAATCCTTAAAATTTTTCAATGGATTTTCAGGTAAAAAATTACCATCAGCAACTGGAGCAAAACCTACTTCTGGAGAAAGCCAGCTTCCATTAGCTATCATAGTATGCTTCATGTCAGAGGCTATTGAGGTTATTTGGCTATGATTCAACTTAGATAAATCCGTAACTTCAATACCATTATCATGAGCAGTTTTTAGAAATAATTCCCCCCATTGATTTGCTCTGTTTTCTTTAAAAAAAGCATTCATACCTCCACTCTGACATATAGCCTTTGAAAACAAATTGCCTTTAGGACTAACAGCAGACTGCAATGCAACACTCCATGCTCCAGCTGACTCTCCAAAAATAGTAATGTTCTCAGGATTACCACCAAAGTCACTGATATTTTCTTTAACCCATTCTATTGCTATTTTTTGATCCATAAGCCCTTCATTGCCAGTAGATCTAATTTGGCCATTTGTAACCTCATCAAGCTTTAAAAAGCCAAATGGTCCCAAACGATAATTAATTGTTACTAATACAATGTCATGAAGTGGGAGTGAGCCCATATCATAGACAGCAGAATTAGCAGATCCAGTAATGTATGCACCACCATGAATCCAAATCATTACTGGCATATTTCCATTTATATTTTTTGAAGCAATATTCAAAGAAAGGCAATCAATAGATTCAGAAGGCATGAATGGATCTGTTAAAAAAGAATCTCGATAAATTGTTTGAGGAGAGCTAAAGCCTGGTTTTATAGCATCAAAAGATATTTCAGAATTAATTCTTTCAGGAACCTGCCATTGTGTTTTCTTTGTTAATGGTTTTGCAAAAGGAATTCCATAAAAAAAATTAACGTTATTATTATGAATGCCAGTAATTTTTCCTGCCTTGCAGTTGACATATATATCAGACATCAAACTAGTATAGATGTATTAATTAAAAAATTAGAGAATGCTAAGCAATTGTTAAAAATTTTGTAAAAAAAATTAAGATTATTGATATTTATCATAATTAAGATTATTGATATTTATCATAATAATGGTTACATAAAATCCAAATTATTTTATTGAATTAACAAACTAATAATGGAATCATTACAATGTATTAAAACAATAGGTTGAAAAATGACAACATTAAGGGCATCAGTTAAAAAAAGAACAAATTTAGATCTACATAACGAATTAATTAGAAAAGCTGAAGAACTTATCCCAGTCCTAAAAGAAAGGTCTGAATCTGCTAACACAGACAGAAGGATTCCAAAAGAAACTATTC
>CAYUHD010000021.1:0-22785 GCA_964444385.1 uncultured Gammaproteobacteria bacterium | reverse complement strand
ACAGTTTAATTATGTCTAACAGAAAATTTTCAAAGAATTTAGTGGATGGACCTCATCAGGCTGCATCTCGCTCAATGCTTAGAGGTGTTGGCTTTGAGACAGGTGATTTCTCAAAACCATTAGTTGGCATTGCATCTACATGGTCAAAAGTAACTCCTTGCAATATGCACATAAATGAATTGGCAGATCTTGTTGAAAATTCTATAGATGCATCAGGATGTAAAGGAGTCCTTTTCAATACCATTACAGTATCAGACGGAATATCTATGGGAACCCAAGGTATGAAATATTCATTGGTCTCAAGAGAAGTTATTGCAGATTCTATTGAAACTGTTGTTGGATGCCTTGGTTATGACGGCGTGGTTGCAATTGGTGGATGTGACAAAAATATGCCAGGAGCTCTAATAGGATTAGCAAGACTAAATAGACCCTCGATATTTATTTATGGCGGCTCTATACAACCAAGCCCATCAAATACTGATTATGTAACCGTTTGTGAAAAAGTAGGGGAATATGCAAAAGGCACTATCAGTGAAGAAGATCTGATAGCGGTGGAAAAAATTTCAGTTAAAGGACCAGGATCCTGTGGTGGCATGTATACCGCCAATACTATGGCATCAAGCATAGAGGCTCTTGGAATGAGTTTGCCAGGGAGCAGCAGCCAAGATGCAATCTCTGAAGATAAAAAACTAGATTGCCAGAATGCAGGTGCTGCTATTAAAAATTTATTAGATTTTGATATAAAGCCTAGCAATATCATGACAAAGAAAGCATTTGAGAACTCTATAGCAGTTGTGATTGCCTTGGGGGGCTCAACAAATGCTGTTTTACACTTGCTTGCCATGGCTCATTCTATTGGTGTAGAGCTTGATCTGGATGATTTTACACGCATTGGCAAGGTGACTCCTGTTTTAGCAGACATCAAACCCTTTGGCATTCATTTCATGTCTGAGTTAAACGCAATAGGTGGAATTGCTCCAATGATGAAATTAATGCTTGATCATGATCTTTTGCATGGAGATTGCTTAACTGTTACAGGAAAAACTTTAGAAGAAAATCTCAATGAGGTGAAGCAATATCCTGATAATCAAAAAATTATTTTGCCATTATCCGATCCAGTTAAAGATTCAAGTCATTTAAGAGTACTTTATGGGAACCTGGCTCCTGAAGGTGCGGTAGCAAAAATTACAGGCAAAGAAGGGACGCTGTTTACAGGAAATGCTAGGGTTTTTAACTCTGAAGAAGAGGGCATGGATGCGATTCTGAAGAAGAGGATAAAAGAGGGCGATGTTGTAGTTATTAGATTTGAGGGTCCTCAGGGAGGCCCTGGAATGAGGGAGATGCTGAAACCTACTTCTGCAATTATGGGACAGGGCCTTGGAGAAAAAGTTGCTTTTATTACTGATGGAAGATTCTCAGGTGGTACCCATGGTTTTGTTGTTGGTCATATTAGTCCAGAGGCTGAGTTAGGAGGACCTATTGCACTCATTAAAGACGGAGATGAGATCATAATTGATGCTGATAAAGATATTTTAATTCTTAATATATCTGACGACGAGATGAAAAAAAGAGCACAAAGCTGGAAAAATCCAAATTCGTCCCCAAAAAGTGGTGTATTGGCAAAATATAAAAAGACAGTTCAGTCTGCATCAAAGGGCGCCATCACTGATTAATTCTTATGATTAAAAGAACATATCCTGAATCAAGATTACGTAGAACTCGTGCAAAGGGTTTTTTAAGAGATCTTGTAGCTGAAAATAATTTAAGCACTAATGATCTAATACAACCAATTTTTATAGCCGATCAGTCTGATAAGAAAATTGAGATACCCTCCATGCCTGGAATATATAGGCATAATCTAGACTCCCTGTATGCTGAAATTGAAGATTTAATTAAAGTAGGAATTAAATCGGTTGCCATTTTCCCAGCAATTGATGCTGATAAAAAAGATCAAGAAGGTTCACATGCATTGGATGAGAGAAATATAGTTTGTACAGCATTAAAAGGCCTTGTTGAAAGATTTCCTGAAATTATTAAGATTGCAGATGTTGCGCTCGATCCTTATACAGATCATGGTCATGACGGTCTTTTAATAAATGGAAGCATCAATAATGATCGAACATTAGATCTACTTCAAAATCAAGCTTTGCTTTTAGCTCAATCTGGTGCTGATATTATTGCTCCCTCAGACATGATGGATGGACGGGTGAAAGCGATCAGAGATATTTTAGAATCAAATGGATTCGTTGATACAATCATATTATCCTATGCTGCTAAATATGCTTCTAGCTTTTACGGACCGTTTAGAGAAGCTGTTGGGTCATCAGCAAATCTCGGCAAGGCATCAAAGAAAACTTATCAAATGAACTTTGCTAACTTAGATGAGGCTCTTCATGAGACAGCAATGGATATAGAAGAGGGTGCAGATATTGTTATGGTTAAGCCTGGAACAGCATATCTTGATGTTGTTCATGCAATTAAATCTGAATTTCAAATACCAACATTTGTATATCAAGTTAGCGGAGAGTACTCAATGCTCCAGTTAAGTATTGAGAAGGGGTGGCTTGATAAAGATGTTATGTTAGAATCATTGGTATGCTGCAGAAGAGCTGGCGCTGATGCCATCTTAACCTACGCAGCAAAACAAATAGCATCGGAGTTAAATTCATGAGTGACAATGTCCAAGAGATTACATCTTCGAATTTTAATCAGGAAGTTCTGGAATCAGAGTTACCAGTTTTAATTGATTTTTGGGCAGAATGGTGTGGCCCATGTAAACAATTGGCTCCAACCGTCGAAGAAGTCGCTGATGCAATGTTAGGCTCAGTGAAAGTTTGCAAAATGGATGTAGATTCCAATCAAGAATTAGCTGTTCAATACGGTGTTCGATCAATTCCAACCCTATTAATATTTAAAAATGGTGAAGTGGCCTCAACTCAAATAGGCGCTATCAGTAAGCAACAATTGGAGGATTTTATAGCAGCAGAAGTTTAAAACTTTGCATCTTACGGGAAAACGAATTATCATTTTCCCATCTTAGCTTTTATAGCTACCTATCAAATCAAAATCTTTTACTCCAAACAAACCAGAGAATAATTTATGAACTTAACCGAAATGAAAACCAAGCCAATCAATGAGTTGGTTGATATTGCCGAGAGTCTTGGAATAGAAGATGTTGGCCGACTAAAGAAACAAGAGATCATCTTTCGCATCTTTAAACGACAAGCTAAAGAGGGCGTAGATATTTATGGTGGAGGTGTATTAGAAATTTTAAATGATGGATTTGGTTTCTTAAGATCGCCTGAGGGTTCTTATTGCTCTGGTCCAGATGATATTTATGTATCTCCAAGCCAAGTTAGAAAATTTAGTCTTCGCAAAGGAGACGAAATTCATGGAAAAATCAGACCTCCTAAGGATAGTGAGAGATATTTTGCCTTGGTTTACGTCGATACCATTAACAAAGAAACCCCAGAAAAAACAAAGAAAAAGATTCTCTTTGAAAACTTAACCCCGCTTTTTCCAACATCTCGTTTAACACTTGAGCAAGGTAGTGGGTCAGCCGAAGATCTTTCTTCTAGAATTATTGATTTAGCATCCCCAATTGGTAAAGGGCAGCGTGGATTGATCGTCTCTCCACCAAAGGCAGGTAAAACATTAATGCTTCAAAGTATTGCCCATTCAATTACCAAAAATAATCCAGAAGTTGAGTTAATAGTTTTATTGATTGATGAGCGTCCCGAAGAAGTAACAGATATGTCAAGAACAGTTAGAGGAGAGGTTGTTGCTAGTACATTTGATGAGCCTCCAACTAGACATGTTCAAGTTGCTGATATGGTGATTGAAAAAGCCAAAAGGCTAGTTGAGCATAAAAAAGATGTTGTTATTTTATTAGATTCAATAACTAGACTTGGAAGAGCCTACAATTCAGTGCAGCCTGCATCAGGAAAAATTCTTTCCGGTGGCGTTGACTCAAATGCACTTGAAAGACCAAAAAGATTTTTTGGAGCAGCAAGGAATCTAGAGGAAGGCGGCAGTTTAACAATTATAGCTACAGCTCTAGTCGAAACTGGTTCCAAAATGGATGAAGTCATTTATGAAGAGTTTAAGGGGACCGGTAATATGGAGATTCATTTAGAAAGAAAAATCGCTGAAAAAAGAATCTACCCAGCTATCAATATTAGACGTTCTGGAACCAGAAGAGAGGATCTACTCACCAGCCCTGAAGAACTTCAAAGAATGTTTATCCTTAGAAAGATTCTTGATGATATGGAAGATTCTCAAGCAATTGAGTTTTTAATTGAAAGACTAAAATCTTCTAAAACAAATGATGAATTCTTCAGCGCCATGAAAAGTGGCAATGGGAATGGTAAGAAAAAATAATTAATTTAGTATTCCCCTAGAGCGGCCTGAACCATCTCCGTGTCATGAGGAGATTCTGCTACGATGCATCTTGTAAAACCATAATCTTTTGATGATTGCTGTATCCTTTCTGAGGCAGCAATTAAAATTATTTCTTGCATTTCATCTGCTTTAAACTCTCTTGTTAAAACTTCTAAACTTTGTTGTGTATAGATCAAAATTACTAATTTTTTTAAATCTTTAATTTTCCTAAAATCTACTTTTGTTTCATCATGAGAAACATAACATGGGAATGTATCAATATCAGCATTGGTCATATGGAGTATGCGTGGATTTTTTTGTCCACAAAAAACTAAGCATTTCTTATAAGCTTTTTCTTTAATTACAGTTGCAAGACCGGAAGAATCATAAGTTGGCGGGATTGTAGAAGAAATATTTAATTTAATTAACGAATCTTGAGTTGCTAATCCTATAGATATAACAGGAATTATTTTGTAGTTTAAGTATTTTTCTTGAAAAAATTTGGCTCCATGCCATACAGCAGATTGGCTGGTAAATATGACAGCATCATAATTGCTAAGATTCTTTAAATATTTCAATGCCTGAGATGAAGGCTCCTTTTTCAAAATTTGAGTTAATGGAATGTGGATAAAGTTACATTCAGACTTTTCAAGTAGAAGATTAGTTTTTTGACCTAGTTCTTCAGGTCTAGTGTTAACAATCATTTAGCGTTGAATAATTTCTTTAGCACCATTTCGAATTAATGTTTCAATAAAATCTCGCAAAGAATTAATTTTATTTTCTAATTTAAATAGAATCATCTCATTGTAAACCTCCGATCCATCTTGGTTTGAAACTCTGACTTTTAACTCAACATCTTGATCATTAATTTTACATAGAGCTGAAATAGGGGATAGGCAGTGACCCTCTAGAGAAGCAACAATGGTTCTTTCAATTTCCGTAGCTTCATGAGTCCGTCTATGGTTGATCGACTCTAGCAAATGAGCTATCTCAGAACGGACATTATGAGTATTTATCTCAATTCCAATTGCTCCTTGAGTTGCAGCTGGGAGCATTTGCTCTTCTGTGAATAAGTAAATATTTGGATATGAAATATTTAATCTATTAAGTGCTGCTTTTGCAATAACCAAACCGTCCAAGTCATCGTCTATTATTTTATTAATCCTAGTTTGAATATTCCCCCTTATCGGAACAATATTTAATTTAGGATTTATGGCAAGTAATTGAGATTTTCTTCTTGGTCCAGATGTTGCAATTTTTAGATTCTTTGACAAATCTTCAAAAGTTAAGTTTTCCTTTAATAAAAGAGCATCTCCAACCGCTTCTCTTGGCAAAGTGGCCGCAATAGCAAATTGAGAATCCAATAATGCGGGCACATCTTTTAAACTATGTACTGCAATATCAGCCATTTCATTTCTTAAAGCTGTTTCTAATTTAGAAACAAATAACCCCTTTCCTCCTATCAGATGAAGGGGTTCATCTGTTAGATCGCCATCAGATTCAATTTTTATAATCTCGAAAACACACTCTGGATTGTGTGATTGTATTTTTTCAATCACTTCATTAGTTTGCAATATTGCAAGAGGTGAGGTTCTAGAGGCTATTTTGATCTTCATTGTAAAATCACGAGCCTCACATCTCCTATTATTTTATCTTTTAGAATATTTTGATCATTACTCAATTTAAGGTCAGTATGTTTGCTGCTTTCAAGAAAGATTTTTCCATCTCTTTTTAGGGTGTTACTTTGATAGATTGTTCTAAGCAGACTCTTGTATTCAATTTGATCAAATGGGGGATCTAAAAAAATATAATCAAATTTTCTTTTATTAGTTTTTATCCATTTAATAGAATCACTGCAAACAGCTTGAATTTTATCTTCATAACCAAGATGGCTTATATTTTTTAGAATATTTTTGTAAAAAATTTTTTCTCTTTCTACAAATGTCACATGCTGTGCTCCTCTGGATAAAGCCTCTAAACCTAGGCCACCAGTACCAGCAAATAAATCTAAACAAGATTTATTTTCTATTTCAAATTGGAGCCAACTAAACAATATTTCTTTTGCTCTATCAGTTGTAGGTCTAAGAGCTGGTATAGACTTAAAAACTATTCTATAGCTCTTGTTTCTACCTCCAATTATTCTTATGCTTGATGTATTCAATTTTTAAAATTTTTATAGAGTATAAATTATAACGTCAATGCCTAAAGAACAATTTTTAAATGCAATGAGATTTTTAGCTGCATCTGTCAGTGTTATTTCTGCAAAAGACTCATCCGGCAAACCATATGCTATGACGGCATCCTCAGTTACATCTTTGACAATCGATCCACCAGCAATTCTTGTTTGCGTTAACAATGGCGCAAGTATCCACGATGTCCTTATTGAGAATGCAAATCTTTGTATCAGTATATTAAATAAAACACAGCAAGAAATTTCTAATATATGTAGCTTAAAGAAAATGGGGTCGTATAGATTTGAAAATGATTTTTGGGACACTAGCGATACGCCTTTTATTAAAAATGCTCAATCAAACATATTTTGTAAAGTAGATGAAACAGTTGTTTATCATTCTCATAAAATCGTTATTGCTAAGGTTCTTAGGGCAGAAAACGCAGATACATTTAACACATTAATGTATGCAGATGGAGGGTATTTAGACTAATGAGATATTTGTTCGTCTTACTAATTTCAGTCTCATTGAATGCTTTGGAGTTGACACCAGGATCACCTAATGCTTCTGTATATTTCATTTCACCAAATAATCATGCGTCTATTGTTGGAAAAGTTATTGTTAGATTTGGTCTAGAAAATTTTGGTGTTGCTCCAGCAGGCATTGATATGACTCATACAGGCCACCATCATTTGATTATTAATGCAGATTTGCCCACACTTGATCAACCAATACCAGCGGATGGAAATCACGTGCATTTTGGAAAAGGGCAAACAGAGGTTGAAGTTGAGTTACCTAAAGGAAGCCATACTCTTCAATTGCTTTTGGGTGACTTTAGGCATATTCCACATAATCCTCCCATCTATTCAAAAAGGATTACAGTTCAGGTAGATTAAAATTCGATAGATTTAACAAGAAAAGATCTTAAATCATTTTTAACAACTGCTATTGCATTTCCTGCACTTGAATCTATTTCTGGATCTGCTTCAATATCCCCTAATAAGCCAACTAAACCATGCATCATTGCCCAGTGCTTAATGCACATTTGTCCGAGACTCTCTTCATCTATTCCAGGATTTAATTCAACAAGGATTTTAACAAGCTCATCAAATGCACCTTGTGCTGTTTCTAGTAGTTCAGGAAATTCTTCTTTATCAATCTTAGGGCTGTGCATAAGATCATAGGTTTTTCTTTTTTCTAAGCCAAACTCAAGATAAGCAAGACCCATTTCAATGAATTTTTCTTTTGAAGATGACAATTCATTTCTACTAAGAGCTTTTCTTAATCTATTTGTTAATTCTTCAAACCCCTTTTTTGATACCTCAGCAAGCAGGCTTTCCTTAGTTTTAAAGTGTCTGTATGGAGCTGTTTGTGAAACGTTTGCTTCTTTTGCAATGGACCTTAAACTCATATGATCATGACCATTAGCCTCGCAAATAGTACATGCGCTTGAAATAAGTTCTTCTTTTAAGTTGCCGTGATGGTACTTCATAAGTAATTCAATGTTGACAGTGATTACATCAAAAATATACAATGTTTACGCTGCAAACATTATTAGCATAGCACATTAAATTTTATGAATAAATTTATAAAACTGTTGTTTTTTTTACCGATAGCTTTTGATTTATCGTCAGCTGGCGCTTCTTTGGAAATTACAACAATTGAGATCCAAAATTCTTACAATACAATTCAACGCTTTCCTGGCAAGATTCTTCCACTAAATTATTCTAAATTAGCCTTTGAGGTACCAGGCAAAATTGCAGAAATTAAAATTGATATTGGAGATGCCGTTAAAAAGAATGAAGTTTTAGCAGCTTTGGATCCATCTGAAATGCAAGCCAATCTAAATCAAGCTTTGGCTGCATATGATCTTGCCGATCAAGCATTACAAAGATTTAAAGACTTAAAGGAAAAAGGATTTATTTCCAATCAGGAATTAGATAGAGCAAATTCAGAATATTTGATCGCCAAGGCACAAGTAGATTTATATACAGTCAAATTAGAGCAAACTTTAATTCGCGCTCCATTTGAGGGCTATATTCAAAATAGATTTCTTGATTCAGGCACTGTAATCAGTCCCGGGGTTCCGATTCTAGAGATTATAGATTCGACTAATGTCGAGGCGCATGTTTCAGTCCCCAGCAATATTATTGAGGGTTTAATTTTAGG
This sequence comes from uncultured Gammaproteobacteria bacterium, assembly GCA_964444385.1. Classification (GTDB taxonomy): domain Bacteria; phylum Pseudomonadota; class Gammaproteobacteria; order Magnimaribacterales; family D2472; genus D2472. Next base: position 14,065 of record CAYUHD010000021.1, on the reverse strand, counting down.
AGAGACATATAATTTTTTAATAGGTAATAAAATTTACCCAGCTTCACTCAAGCGTTATACAAAAATGAGCAATCAAGGAACTGACAATAGGCTTTGTATTTTTGAATTTAATATATTTATCAATCCAGGATCTATTTCATACCTTCAACTTCAACAAACAAAATCAATGACTGGCGCTTGGGTGCCACTCAAGTCGCTTTCCCAAGGAACTCAGGGTTTGTGGAATCTCTATACGGTTTCTAAAGATCAAAATAATCAATATCAAGTATCTAAAGAAATTGTAGAGTTAATTCATGTCGAGGGCGACAACGCATTTATCTCTGGAACTATATCAACTGGAGATATGGTTGTTGCTGGTGGGGCTGAGAGAGTTATAGAGAGCGAAATACTTAAATCTAGTTAAGTCATGACGCTGCTAAAAATTTTATTTAATAGACCAAGGGTTTTTGCCTTACTTTTAATATTTATTTTCTTATCAGGTATTTTTTCTTTAGCTACTATTCCTCGGCAAGAAAATCCTGAACTTGCCCAACGTTGGTCAACTGTTCAAACTATTTATCCAGGAGCGTCTCCAACAAGAATTGAAACTCAAATTTTAGAGCCTATGGAGGCGAAGCTCAGAGAAATCTACGAGTTAGATGAGATTATTTCTTTTGCATCTCAAGGTTTTGGAACAACAGTCTTAGAAATTAAAGATGAGGTTACTCCAGATTTAATAGAGCAAGTTTGGTCAGAAGTTCAAGATAAGCTAGACCAATCATTATTCTTATTGCCATCAAGTGTTAAACCTCAACTAATAAGAAGCAGCGGACCTCCTACAACTTTGTTATATGCATTAACTTGGAATGGAGATGGTAAAATACCTCTAATACTTCTTTCCAGAATAGCTGAGGATCTGCGTCAAACTCTTGCATATGCAGGCGGATCAGACAGAAGCTTTGTTTTTGGTGCAGCTGATGAAGAAGTTTTGGTGGAAATAGATAATGCAAAACTATCCGCTCTAGGCTTAACTTTTCAAGAAGTAGCGCAAGTTCTATCAGCACTTGATACAAAAAAACCCATAGGACAAATTTCTCAGAATGGAAAAGAGCTTCTTGTTAAATCTAAGGATAATTTAACTAGTCTCTCGCAGGTAGCTAATTTACCAATAAAAGTTTTTAATGAATATGAGATTATTCGTTTGGGAGATATTGCAAATTTATCAAAAAATCCCAGAGATCCTCTTGAAGAACTCATTATTTTTAATGGTGAGAGGTCAGTCCTAGTTGAAGTAAGAGGAGCTTTTTCTCAAAGAGTAGATCTATATGTTGAGAGCATTGAAGCATTGGTCAATGAGTTCAAACAAGAGTTGCCCACAGAGATATCAATAGAAAAAATCTATGATGAATCTTATTACTTTAAACAAAAATTTAATAATCTGTATTTAAGTATTCTATTTGCAACATTTATAGTTATCGGAATTAGTTACTTCTTACTAGGATTCAAATCAGCCTTGATCGTTGGATCAGTAATACCATTTACTATTTTTTTGGTGTTATTTGGTTGCAAGTTACTTGGATTACCTCTGCATCAAACCTCAATGACAGGAATTATCATTGCGCTCGGATTGTTAATTGATAATGCAATCATAGTTGTCGAAGATTTCAAATATAGACGAAGTTTAGGCTATTCTCGCGAAAAAGCCTCTCAAGAAACATTTCATCATCTTTGGATACCTCTTGCGGCGGCAACAGCTACAACAGCTTTAGCCTTTTTCCCAATTGCGGCAGGGCAAGGACCTAGTTCAGAATTTGTTGGGGGTATGGCAAAAACAGTAATCCTCTCCATCACCTCATCACTGTTTCTTGCATTATATGTTGTTCCAGTGCTTTTAAATTACATGGGTCAGATTAAGTTTTTTGAAAAAGATATTTTTTCAGGAAATGGGTATTCAAATAAAAAACTTCTTAAAAGATATAAAGATCTTCTTACTTGGTCATATGCAATCCCAAAAAGAGCAATAATGATTGCAATGGTGCTGCCATTGGTTGGTTTTTTATCTTTTCCATTTTTAAAAGCAGATTTTTTCCCAGAGTTAGATAGAAATATGTTTAAAGTTTCAATTGAGTTGCCTCCAAACTCCAATGTTCAAAGTACCGAAAAAGCAGTATTAAGGTTGAGGGAATCTATTGATCAAACTGGAATTGTAAAGGATGATTTCTGGTTCATTGGCAGACGGTTACCAAGGATTCTTTATAACGTGATTGGCGGAGATTCTGCTTTGGGAGCCAATAATTTAGCCCAAGGAGTGTATATATCGACTTCATACAAGGATATGGTTAAAACTTTGCCTGCACTTGCAAAAAAAGTTACTTCCGAAAACCCTGATCTAAAGATTATTGTAGATAAATTTGATTCTGGTCCTCCAGTTGATGCTGCTGTGGAGTACAGCATTGACGGACCAGATTTCTCAGTTTTAAGAGCTTTAGGAAATAAATTAGAGTTAATAATTAGAGGAGCACCCGATGTCTTTTTAACAAATAGCGAGCTATCTGGAGGCGCAACAAATTTAGAATTTAAATTTGATGAATCTAATCTAGCTCTAAGCGCTATTTCTGGAGAATTTTTTATCAATGAGCTAGCAATCGCAAGCGAGGGGGCGATAGTTGGGACAATGCTTGATGGTAATAAGGAGTTACCAATTAAACTGAGGGGTTCATCAATTGATTCAATTGAGTCCACCCAATTCTTATCAGTGCCCTCAAGAGAAGGATTTGATTATTCTTCAAATTATGGAGAATTTCAAGTAACCAACCAAGCTAATTTTGTTTCACGTGATGCTGGTAAAAGGCAGAATCAGGTTGCTGCTTGGATTTGGCCAGGACTCCTACCATCCGATACTGAAAAATATTTAAATGAAAAAATACAAATTTTCAAAGCTGAATTACCCCCTGGATATATTCTTGAAGTAGGTGGTGAAGCAGAGGCTAGAGGTCAGTCTCAATCAAATATTTTTTCATCTGCTATCTTATTCTTTGTACTTATTATTGTGGCATTAGTGTCAGCTTTAAATTCATTTAGGCAAGCAGGTTTAATTTTGAGCGTAGCTATTTGGTGCACAGGCCTAGCATTTTTAGGTTTAACTCTAGGGCAGGCTAATTTTGGATTTATCGGCTTGGTTGGTGCTATTGGATTGGCAGGTCTTTCAATCAATGATTCCATTGTAGTTTTGTCTCACATCAAAGAGGCAAATGCTAATTCGCCGATCAATAAAGAAGAGCTTGTTGAAGTAATTATTAGATCGACTCGCCATGTTGTTACCACTTCTGCAACCACGATTGGTGGATTCATGCCCTTATTATTAACAAGCATATTCTTTCAACCCCTAGCTTGGGCAATGGCTGGGGGCGTAATAGGGTCAGCAATCATTGCTTTGTTTTATATTCCAGCTTGCTACGTTATTTCAAAAAAGTTATAAATTAACTACTTGTTAATTAACTAAGAAAAATATGAAATTATTTATGATTCATGTGGGGTTTTATGATGATCAAGTTGGTGAGGGGATTTATGAATCTCACATTAACTTTTTTGTAGCCGCTGGAAATGCTAAGTCTGCAAAGAAAAAAATAATGCGTATGGATGAATTTAGAAATAAGAAAATGCATATTGATGGAATTAAAGAGATCACCAATGTAGATGGTTATGAGGTTCATTTAACCAAAAATCCACAGCAAAAAAAATCTAAGGTATATTCATACAATGAATCAAAAAAACTTTAATTAATTTTTTAATGATAGTTAAGAAAATAGCATGAGAAGAATAATCACAGGGCATAATAAATCTGGAAAATCTGTCATCACCATTGATGGGGCGCCAGCTCGATCAATTGGCGAGGATGTTGGAGGCTTATTTGAAATCTGGAATACGGATGGCCAACCAATTGATACAACGGATGGAATTGATAGAGCAGATTCAGAAGTTATTTTGTCTCCTCCTGCTAATGGAACAAAATTTAGATACTTTCAAATTAATCCAATACCAGAAGGAGTGCCGTGGGAGGTTCTGCAGGATGCTGCAGCCGAAGCATTTGATCGTATTGGCGCTGCTCATCATAGAATTGATACTTCCAAGCATCCAGCAATGCATAAAACTGAAACCATTGATTATATTATTTTATTAAAAGGTGATGTGAGTCTCCTGTTGGATGAAGAAGAAGTAAGGCTTCAACCATTTGATACTGTTGTGCAAAGAGCCACAAATCATGCCTGGGTAAATCATGGTCAAGAACCCGCCTTGTTAATAGCAGTCTTGATTGATAGCGAAATAAGAGATTAAACTTATAGAGGTAATAATTTTTAAGATATATGTTTGAAGTTAGACCCATTTCAGCAGCCTTAGGTGCAGAATTGCACGGGGTAGATCTTTGCCAAGATCTTTCTCCAGAGGTTTATGCTGAAATCAGAAGGTTGCTTATAGAGCACCAAGTAATTTTTTTTAGAGATCATGATATTTCTCCCGCTCAACATAAATCATTGGCTGAGTCTTTTGGGCCAGTTCAAACTCATCCTGCTTATCAGACAGTAGAGGGATTTCCTGAAATCACAATTCTGGAAAGCACGCCAGATAAACCAACCAAAATAGAGGCGTGGCATTCAGATATGACTTTTCGTGAGCACCCCCCACTTGGTTCGGTTCTTAGATCAAAAATTTGCCCACCAAAAGGGGGCGATACCATGTGGGCAAGCATGACAGCTGCATATGATGGATTATCAAAGGACATGCAGAAATTTCTTTCAACTTTGAATGCTGAACATGATTTTAGTTATGGATTTAAAGAAAGCTTAGCTGAACCTGGTGGTCAAGAGCGCTTGGCACAAGCGGTAAAAGATAATCCTCCTGTGTTACATCCCGTGATAAGAGTTCATCCAGAAACCAATCAAAAAGTGATTTTTGTAAACTCTTTATTTACCACCAAAATCATTGAATTGCCTGAAAAAGAAAGCTCTGCAATATTAAAGTTTTTGTATAATCATGTTATTACAGCTGAATATACTTGTCGTTTTAAATGGGAGCCAAATTCAATTGCTATATGGGACAATCGAAGCACCCAGCATAAACCTATAAATGACTACTTTCCTGCACATCGTTTACTTCAACGTGTAGCGATTGATGGCGATAAACCTTATTAAATTAGTTCTTTAAAAATCTTAAGAGACTTGCTGCAACTTCAAGTTCATCAGTCTTCATAGCTAAAGTGTCACAAGCATTTTGATACTTAGAATTTCCAATTTGGTCCTTTCTAAAGTCATACACTATTTTTGCAAACTTTTTATCTAATTCAATATGCCCTTGTGTACACAAAATATGATTCTCGATCACAAACATACCATTTGGGCATGTTGTTGATCCTCCAATTAATTTTGCATTTTTTGGAAGTTTTATCACTTCATCTTTATGGCTAAAAATTAAATTGTACTCATCACCCACACTTCCAAATTGGGATGCTTCTTTTTTTAAAAAAATTGAATCTACGCCAACATGCCATCCATCTAGAGATTCCCTAACTGATCCCCCTAGAGCCTCTGCAACTATTTGATGACCAAAACATATGCCTATTAACTTTTTTTTATTCTCATGCAGCTTTTGAATAAATTTTTTCAGTGAATGAATCCAAGGTGTATCTTCATAGGCGCTCGCTTTACTTCCGGTGATTAGATAAGCATCGCATTCGTTTACTTCCAGAGGATAATTACCAAATTGCACTTCATATGTTCTGAATTTAATATTTGGTTCTACCATCCAAAAAACCTTTGAGAACATTTCAGGATATTGCCCAAATTCAAAAGCGCCCTCTAACTGAACAATATCTGTATTAAGAATTCCTATTTTCATAAATAATATTTTCTTAATGTAGTATATTCAATTCATGAAAAGCAATAGACTCTTTATTTGCCTCATCGCACTAACTTCAATGCCCCTTTTAGCAACTGGCATTGATTCTTCAATTAACGCCGCCATTCAACCTCTTACAACCACTCTATCAAGTTTTATATTTTATGAGGTTGTAATTTTTGGTACTTCCATGCCGTTAATAGTTTTGTGGTTAATTGGAGCTGCCATTTTTTTTACTTTTTACTTTAACTTCTTAAATCTAAAAGGCTTTAAACATGCATTTCAATTATTAAGAGGGGATTATTCAAAGTCAGACAATGATGGAGAATTAACTCATTTTCAAGCTTTATCAACAGCTGTATCTGGAACTGTAGGGATCGGTAATATTGCTGGGGTAGCAATTGTAATTTCTATTGGTGGTCCGGGCGCTACATTTTGGTTAATACTTGCTGGCTTCTTAGGTATGTCTACAAAATTCGCTGAATGTGTGGCAGGAGTTATGTTTAGAAAAGTTAATCCAGATGGAAGCATTTCTGGAGGACCTATGTATTATCTAGAAGCAGGTTTACGTCAAAGAAATTTATCTTGGCTTGGAAGACCGATGGGATTATTTTATGCAATTTCTATTGTGATTGGCTGTCTAGGTATAGGTAATATGTTTCAGTCCAACCAAGCTTTTCAGCAATTTATATTTATCACTGGGGGAGATACTAGTTTTTTCTTTGACAAGGGATGGTTATTTGGTTCCATTCTAGCTGGAACAGTTGGGCTAGTAATTATCGGTGGTATTCAGGGCATTGCAAGGGTTACCTCTAGATTGGTTCCGTTTATGACCTTGACTTATGTAGTCGGTGCTTTTTTGGTCATTATAATGAATGCAGAAAAAGTTCCATGGGCTATCTCAGCAATCTTTGTTGAGGCTTTTAATCCAAGTGCAATGAGCGGAGGAGTCTTAGGAGTGATGATTCTAGGATTTCAAAGAGCTGCATTTTCAAATGAAGCTGGAATTGGTTCTGCTGCAATCGCCCACTCCACTGTTAAAACACAAGAGCCAGTAACTGAAGGGTATGTCGGTTTAATGGAGCCTTTTATTGATACGGTCATTATTTGCACCCTTACAGCCTTGGTGATTTTAACAACTGTTTATGAGCCAGCTATGGCAAATGATGGCATACAAGGAATCGCTTTGACTTCTCAAGCTTTCGGCAGTACTTTTAGTTGGTCAGTCATTCCATTGTCATTTATAGCAATACTTTTTGCTTTCTCAACCATGCTATCTTGGTCATATTATGGATTGAAAGGCTGGACTTATGTAATTGGCGAATCCGTATTTGCAGAAAATATTTTTAAAATATTTTTTTGTATCTTTGTAGTTCTAGGTTGCATGATTAATTTAGATGCAGTCTTAGATTTTTCTGATGCCTTAGTTTTTATTATTGCCCTGCCAAATATCATAGGTTTATATATTTTAGCTCCTGTTATCAAAAAAGAGCTTGCAAGCTATCAAAAGAGATTGAAAAGTGGCGCAATACCAAATTTTAGAGAGAGCCATGATTAAAGGAGATTGCCATCCTCAATTTCAAAATGTAAAAGATGTTTTTTCTAATGCTTTGGAAAGTGGGTTTGAAACAGGGGCTGCGTTAGCGATTGAGCACAAGGGTGAAATTGTTGTAAATCTTTGGGGTGGATATCAAGATAAGGAAAAAACGAAGGAGTGGAAAGAAAATACATTGGTAAATGTTTGGTCAGTTACTAAAGGGGTAACAGCAACTTGTATCTCTAGACTTATTGATCAAGGAAAGTTAGATTCAAACAAAAGAGTTGTAAACTACTGGCCTGAATATAAATGTAACGGCAAAGAAGATACTAAGGTTAGTGATTTATTATGTCATAGAGCTGCTATGTTTGGTTTTCAAGATGGTATGCCATCAGGTTCATGGCAAGATTGGAATAAATTTGTTCGTCAACTTGAATCGCAAGCCCCTTATAGACAACCTGGGTCATCTCAAGGATACCATGCGCTAACGTTTGGTTGGTTAGTGGGTGAGTTGATTAGAAGGGTTGATGGGCGAACTGTAGGGCAATATTTTAAAGAAGAGATAGCCTTGCCGTTCGATATAGATTTTCATATCGGCCTTTCTCAAGAAGATTTTGGTAGATGTGCAGATATGTTGATGATGGAATTGGATGGTATGAAGCTTCCAGGAGGATTTTTAAAATTTGTACCTAATTTCTTTTTGCCACAAAAAATAAAAAATTTTAAGGCAGCTTTAAGAAGCGGTGACTTTCAAGAGGCTTTTCAAGGTAGAAATGAAGATGATATTAATTATCCAAACTCTGAAGACTGGAGACTTGCTGAAATTCCCTCAGCAAATGGACATGGAACTGCTGAAAGTTTAGCAAAGCTATATGGAATTTTGAGTAATGGCTGTAGTCGCAATGGAATCTCAATCATGAATCAAGATACGCTTAAACTTGCAATCACTCCTCACTCAAGCGGTCCTGATTCAGTCTTGTTCGGTGCCGGTATTAAATTTGGACTTGGGTATGAGTTAGCTCAAGGGATTGCTACAGTTGGAAATATATCTACAACTCTTAACGATAAAATGTTTGGTCATGCTGGGGTTGGTGGCGCTGTTGCATTCGGTGATCCAGAAAAGGGTTTGGGGTATGGCTTCATATGCAACCAACAACATGACACTAGGGAGTTATATCGCACCAGTAATCAGTTAACTAAAGAGCTATATTCTGTAATTTCAAATCTTTAGATTAGTTTTGATTAGGTGGAGGAGCTTTTCTCGAAAAGAAATTCCATTTCCATGAAGATGACTCGGAGGCATTAGTTATGGAGTCTCCATTTGCCTCAATAGTACTCTCTATATCCTCCATTAGCTCAAAATAACCCAAAGCTTGATAACACTCTCTTACAATTTTTAAAGCCCGCATTGTTTCTGATGAATTGGGGATATTTTCAATAACATACTTGGCCCTTCTAAGAGCTGCCACGAATGCTTTTCGTTTAATATAATATTCCGCAGCAACCAATTCATTTTTTGCAATTAAATTTCTTAAGTAAATTAATCTTTGAGAAGCGTATGGAGCATATTGACTTTGAGGAAATCGTGTTAAGAATTCAGATAATTCCCCAAAGGCTTGTTTAGCTCCTGAGATATCTCTGTTTGAAATATCAGATTTGAATATTCTTGCAAACATTCCCTTATCTCTGGTATAGCTAGCTATGCCTCTCATAAAATATGCATAATCAATGTTTGGGTGTCTTGGGTTAAGCCGAATAAATTTTTCTGCCGCTTCATGTGATGCTTCATCTTCACCGTTCATATAATGCGCATATATTAATTCTGATTGAGCTTGTTCTGCATATTGACCAAAAGGATACATTGCTTCAATTGCCTCAAGAGACTCAATAGCAGAATAGAAATTATTAGCCTTCATTCTTCGTTGAGCGGTATCGTAATATACCTTCTCAGGTTTTTCCATCACAGGTTCATCAGAATTGCAGGCTGTTAGAAATAATATTGGAAGGATAGTTCCTGCTAATAAATGAACTCGAAAATATTTTTTTAATTGCATCATCCGTAATGTATTTTACATTTATTCAAGCATTTGGGTTAATTCAATTACTTTAGATTGTAAGATAGTGAAAAAGTTTTTAGATTAGATCTATGATCCATAAAAATATCAATGAAAAGTTCAATAATTCTCGTTTGGATCAAGCGGCTACTTCACTATTTGAAGATTTTTCTCGAAGCCAAATACAAAGATGGATTCAACAAGGCAATCTCTTGGTTAATGGAGAGAATCTTAGAGCAAAAGATAAAGTCCATATCGGCGATGAGCTTTCTTTAGACCCAGTTTTTGAAAATAGAGTTTCTTGGGATGGAGAAGACATACCTATAAGCATTCTTTATGAAAAGGAAGATTTTTTAATTATCAATAAGCCACCAGGCTTAGTTATGCATCCAGGCGCAGGATGTCATGATGGTACGTTGGCAAATGCTTTAGCATTTCATTTTCCAGATTTAAAACAACTTCCTCGATGTGGAATAGTTCATAGATTAGATAAAGATACCTCGGGGTTGTTAGTAATTGCTAAAAATGAAAAATTTAGAAATTTTTTTGTTAATAAACTCCAAGAGAGAGAAGTTTACAAACAATATGAAGCATTGGTTGTGGGTCAAGTTATAGGAAGTTTTTCAATAGATTATCCCATAGAAAGAGACCCAAGAAATAGAGTGAAAATGAGGGTTGCTGATTATGGGAGAGAGGCTATATCCCATATTTCGTTGATTAACTTTTATGGGGGTTACTCTCATGTTCATGTTGAAATTGAAACAGGGAGAACTCATCAAATTAGAGTTCATTTAAGCCATCAAAAATTACCTATTATTGGAGATGGTTTGTATAACTCTAGAAACCTTATCGCTAAAGAAACAAATCAAAACTTAATAACTTATATTCAGAACTTTCCAAGACAAGCATTGCACGCCTCAAAAATAAGTTTTCCAAACATGAAAGGAGATAGCCCTTTTGAATTTGAGGCGAATCTTCCTCAAGATATGCAATCTTTAATTCAAGCAATGCAATAAGCCCTAAAGCCTTTCAAATCAGCTAAAAACTTGTTTTTAATTACAATTAATGTATAAAACTCTTTACTTTTAAGTAAATACTTTGAATCAATGAAACTGTCTGGCGGAGATCTGCTAATGCGCGCCCTCAAAGATGAGGGTGTTAAATTTATTTTTGGCTACCCTGGTGGGGCATCTCTGCATATTTACGATTCTATTTTTAAGCAAAAGGCTTGTGAGCATATTTTAGTTCGCCATGAGCAAGGCGCTACACATGCTGCGGATGGCTATTCCCGCGCTACTGGCAAACCAGGCGTTGCCTTGGTTACTTCCGGGCCAGGAGCAACAAATGCAATTACAGGCCTAGCTACTGCTTATATGGACTCAATTCCACTTATTGTTATTTCTGGTCAGGTACAAAGTCATTTAATTGGTACAGACTCATTCCAAGAAACAGATATGATTGGAATTTCTCGGCCGATAGTAAAACACAGTTTTATCGTCCAAAATACTCAAGATATTCCTCGTATTGTTCAAGAGGCTTTTCATATAGCAACAACAGGAAGACCTGGCCCAGTAGTTATAGATATTCCGAAGGATAAAACCGACGCGTCAAAAGTTTATGAATATAAAAGAGCAAAAGAGATCTCTTTACGTTCATATCAACCCAGAGTATTACCTCACCCAGGACAGATTAAAAAAGCTAGTAAAAATATTCTTTCTGCAGAACGACCTGTAATTTATGCTGGCGGGGGAGTAATTTTAGGAAATGCTCATAAAGAGTTAATAGCTCTGAATAAATTATTAAAAGCACCAGTCACAAATACTTTAATGGGTCTAGGGTCATATCCCCCAAAAGATAAATATTTTATGGGGATGCTCGGGATGCATGGTACCTATCAGGCAAATATGGCTATGCATAATGCAGATGTTATTCTTGCGATTGGTGCCAGGTTCGATGATCGAATCACCAATACCCCTTCTATGTTTGCTCCAAATGCAAGAATTATTCATATTGATGTAGACCCTGCTTCAATTTCTAAAATTATTAATGCAGACATTCCAATAGTTGGGCAAGTTAAAGAATCTTTACTTGCACTAATTAAAGAAATTAAGCGATCTAAAATTAAGATCGATTCAGAGGCCTTGGATAACTGGAATTTACAAATTAGGCAGTGGCGAGAAAAACATGGCCTAGATCATGATTTATATCTAAGCAAAATAAAATCTTCAATGATCGCTCCACAAGTAGTTATTCAAGAACTCTATCATGCAACTAAGGGTAACGCCTATGTCACATCGGATGTAGGACAACATCAAATGTTTGTTGCTCAGTATTATCACTTTAAAAAACCTAGAAGGTGGATTAATTCGGGAGGCCTTGGAACCATGGGATTTGGGCTACCAGCTGCTATGGGTGTAAAGCTTGCATTTCCTAAACAAGAAATTGTTTGTGTTACCGGTGAAGGGAGTATCCAAATGTGTATTCAAGAACTTTCAACCTGCTTGCAATACAATCTCCCAATAAAAATTATTAATATAAATAATGAAGCACTTGGAATGGTTAGACAGTGGCAAGATATGAATTATGGAGGAAGACACTCTGCAAGCACATATTCAGATTCTTTACCAGATTTTGCAAAACTAGCTCAATCTTATGGGCATGTAGGAATGAAAGTTACTAAACAATCACAGTTAAAGAAAACTTTAGAGAAAGCATTTGCTATGAAAGATAGATTAGTATTTGTAGATGTATATGTTGACCCAAACGAACATGTGTACCCAATGTTGGTTGCGCCTAATGGAAGCATGAAAGATATGTGGATCAAAAAAAATACCAAAGCATGAAAAGGATCATATCAATATTAATTGAGAATAAACCTGGAGCTTTAGCAAGGGTGGTTGGGTTATTTCATCAACGTGGCTATAACATTGAAACTCTAAATGTAGGACCTGTTTTCGATGGTAGTTATTCTAGAATTACAGTTACCACAAGAGGTTCAGAACATGACGTTGAACAAATTACAAAACAAATAAATAAAATCATTGATGTTATTAAAGTATCTAATTTGACCGAAGGTGATCATCATGAGTACGAATTCATAATGGTTAAGTTTAGGCAGACTGAGAAAATTAAAAAAATTCTTAAAGGATTGAATGGAAAGATTCATGAAAACAATAAAGATACCATGGTTATGTCTGCATGGGGTTCATCAAGTGATATTGAGGCTGCAATTAAAGCAGTTGGTAAAGTTAATCTTCTTGAGATAGCTAGATCAGGAAGCATAGGATTGCATGAAGGTGAAAAGGTTTTAAAAATTTAGGAGAAAAACAGAATGAAAATTTTTTACGAAGAAGATGCAGATATCTCAATTATTCAAAAACTTAAAGTTACGATAGTTGGATATGGCTCACAGGGTCATGCCCATGCAAATAATCTTAATGAGTCCGGTGTAGATGTTACTGTTGCTTTGCGTGAAGGGTCTTCTTCATGGGCTAAAGTAGAACAGGCTGGATTAAGAGTAGCTAGGGTTTCTGATGCAGTTAGTGATGCAGATTTAGTTATGATTCTAGCTCCTGATGAATTTCAAGAAGGTTTGTATGAATCAAAGATTAAATCCAATTTAAAATCTGATGCAGTTTTAGCCTTTGCACATGGCTTTAATATCCATTTTAAAAAAATTATTCCTAGAGATGATACTTCGGTCATAATGATTGCTCCTAAAGGACCTGGACATACTGTTCGAAGCACTTATATTAATGGCGGAGGTGTTCCATCTTTAATTGCAATATATCAGGATGGGAAAAATCCTAATAACCATAGCGCAAAAGAAATTGCTCTGTCATACGCAAAAGCCAATGGAGGAACTAGAGCAGGTGTTCTGGAGACTACATTTAAAGAAGAAACTGAAACTGATTTATTTGGTGAGCAAGCAGTTCTATGCGGCGGCATGACCGCATTAATCAAAGCTGGATATGAAACTTTAGTTGAAGCTGGGTATAGTCCGGAAATGGCTTATTTTGAATGCTTGCATGAAACAAAGCTGATAGTTGATTTAATCCATGAGGGTGGAATTGCAAATATGCATTATTCAATTTCCAATACTGCAGAATTTGGAGACTATATTAGCGGACCTGAGATTATTACCAATGAAACAAAAGAAGCAATGAAAGAAATATTAAATAGAATTCAAACAGGAGAATTTGCTGATAATTTCTTAAATGATTGCCGTCAAAGCAATGATGGATCTGGCGGCCCAATTATGAAAGAAAAGCGCAAAAATACTGCTTTACATTCAATTGAACAGGTTGGGGCTGAACTTAGATCAAAGATGAAGTTTCTTAATTCAGAACGCCTAGTAAATAAAGATAAAAATTAGTTATAAAACTGGTTGATATTTCCAACTAAGGGTATACAATTCCTCGTTCCTGCCTTGAGCTGGTAAATTCTTTTAACATATTTGGTTACTCGTGTGGGTGTTCAAAATACGAGATATATATTTTTAGTTATTTTTAATATTTTATAAAAGTAACGCAACATGATTTTAATTGAAGAGTTTGATCATGGCTCAGATTGAACGCTGGCGGTAGGCTTAACACATGCAAGT
>CAYUHD010000020.1:6087-23053 GCA_964444385.1 uncultured Gammaproteobacteria bacterium | reverse complement strand
AAAGCAAAAATTGATGCGTTTAAGGGTGAAACTTCTCCCTGAGGAATCGGCCTATTTGCAGTCCTATTCATGTTTGCATCTGCCTTTCTGTCTATAATCTGATTAATTGCTGCTGCTGAAGATGCGCACAAACCAATGCCGAGCATTGCAAGCGCAATTAAAGATAGCGGGGCCAAGGTTTTACTAGCTAACAAGGAGCCAACAAGCGCAGTAATCAACATCATTAGAACTACGTTAGGTTTGCATAGTTCATAATAGTTTTTGATCGAGCTATTCATCTTTCCAAATCACAAGATTAACCATTAATGTTGCTAAAAGTAATAATGCTGCGACCAAATTATGCGCGATAGCAATATACAAAGGAAGCACATAGACAACATTCATAATTCCTAACGATATTTGAGTAACCAGTATTACTCCTAGGGTTGAAGCTAAAGGGGCTGCATTAGAGAACCAAAGCTTAGTAATTAAAACAAAAAAAATTAAGGTTAAAACCAATGCACTAATCCTATGAGAATAATGAATCGCTACTCTTGCTTCATTATCTAACAAGCCATAAAGATAGTTTGGTCCCACTTCTTGAGACAGGTTAAATCCATCAGAAAAATTCATCTCAGGCATAAACGTTCCATGACAAGTTGGAAAATCAACACATGCTAGTGAGGCATAATTTGTGCTTGTCCAGGCGCCCAAGAATATCTGAGTGATGAGAGCGATTAAGGCAATAGCACCAAGCAGTTTTAAATGTCCAATCTGATGATTTCGAATCCCATCAGTAGTGCTTAAAAATAGATAGAAAAATAAACCAAGGGTTATGAAACCGCCGAACAAATGCCCCGTTACTATGATTGGCAAAAGCTTCAAACTAACCGTTAAATAGCCAAACAGCCCCTGGCAACAAATAAATAACAATAGAAATGATGCTATGGCTTTAATTCTTGTTAACAATTTATACTTAAAAGCAAAGACAACCAACAAGATTGCTATAAACCCAAGGGTAGCTGCAAAATATCTATGTACAACCTCTGGAATTGCTTTGTCTATTTCATATGGAAATTGGGGGTACCTTTGTTCGGCTAACAAAATTTCAGTTTCTGTGGTTGGGAAAACTACAAAACCGTAACACCCTGGCCAATCTGGGCACCCTAAACCAGCATCAACCAATCGCGTCCAAGCGCCCAACGCAATGACTATAAAAGCAAAACATAATCCAAACAATGAAAGCCCTCTAATTAAATTCATATTAAAACCTTTAAGTCTTTTAAAATTAATTTTGGGTCCATGGAGACTGGAAAAAACATTACCGCCCTCCCATATGGATCAATTATAAAAATCTTTTGTTCTAGAAAAAATTTCTTATTACCAAATTTGAGTAATTTTTCAAAAAGTTTTTTCTCAGAATCGATGATAATCTCCGTTCTTGGATAATCAATTAATTGATCAGTTATAGAGCCTCTGTCTTGAGCAAATATTACTCTTTTAAGCTTATAAATATCTCTATTAAGAGCAACGTTAAGCTGTCTCATTAAATAAAGAGCTTTCTGTAAGTCGGCGCCGTTTGAAGCATATGTTGCAAAAAGCCATTTTCCATCATCAAATTTTAAGCTATCAGAACCTTCAATTAAGATAAGCTTTGTTGCGTCAAAGTGCTCAGTAAAAAATGTCCCATTATTTTTTGTATTTTTAGGCGAAAAACCTGATTGAAAAGATAGTGTTGACGTAAATAAAACTAAAAGGGGCGTTAATAACAAGATGGTTAAAAATATTTTGCTTTTCATGATTCTCTCTTAATTGCATACATAAACATTCCTGCCAAAACGATGCTCATAGTAAACCATTGCAAGGCGTACCCGTAATGTTTGGTTGGTGTTATAACGAAGGGTGTTAGAGAAATATGCTCCATAATAAATTCCGATCCTGGTTCTAAGATCAAAACCATATCAAAAAATTTTGCATCATACGCTGTTTCAATTGTGCTTGGAGATTTGGTTTGCGATACCAACGGCCATTCGTTTGTTAATAATTCATCGCCCGCAAAGACCTCTTTCTCTGGTTTTATAAGGCTTCCAACTATGCGTACCTTGCCAGATCTAAAATTTATATCAGGAAGGTTGCTCCTTGTTTTGCCTTGAGGAGCCCAGCCTCTATCAACGAATATCGCCTTATCATCATCATAATAAAATGGTGTGTATATCTTATATCCAGCTTTTCCGTTATTCATTTGATTATCAATTAGTACCTGACGGGATGGATCATATAAACCTTCTATATATACACGACTCCATGCGGCTGATGATTTCGATATATAATTTGGTGTCTTGGTCTGCGCCTTATCAAACTCTTGAATAAGCTTGGTTTTGTGTTCAGCTCTTTCAATCTGCCAAAACCCTAAAAAAATAAAGACTGTGACAAACAAACAAGAGAAGCCTGTCAGCGCTTTATTTTGTTTCATAAGCTCAATTGTTGATAAATCTGTCATTCTTAAAGTATTATAGTGCGCGTATGTGGCTTAAACCTCTTATTACAGTTCTTATTATCTTAATATTTTTGAGCTTGTTCAGCAGTCTATTTTTTCTTTTCAAAGACCAAGGCCAAGGCAAACGCTCTGTGTACAGCCTTGGTTTTAGGGTCGCTTTGGCAGCGCTGTTGTTAATTTTGGTCTCTTATGGCTTATATACTGGGGAGCTAGGAAATACAGTTCCTTGGGGCTCTTAACTTAAAGTATATAAACGAAAAGAAATAGCATCACCCATACCACATCAACAAAGTGCCAATACCAAGAGGCTGCCTCAAAACCAAAATGGCTATGAGAGTCAAAATGATTATAGAAAACTGATCTAGACAGCATTACAGAAAGCATAAATCCACCCATCATTACATGAAAACCGTGAAAACCCGTAAGCATAAAGAAAGTTGATCCATATATTCCGGAATTAAGTGTTAAACCATAATGAGAATATGCTTCATAGTATTCCGCAGCCTGTAATCCAACAAATATCAAAGCAAGAGAAACAGTTACACCAAGCCATATATTAAAACTTTTTTTATTATCATTTTTAAGGGCTAGATGAGCGAAATGAACTGTCACACTAGAACTAAGGAGAACGATTGTGTTCCACAATGGTAGCCACTCAAGTGCGTGCCCCCATCCAGGCCAGCTCATGTTCTTGTCTGCAAGTGAAAATGCAGAGCCAGAATCAGGTGTAGACATAACTGGCCATGTGGCTTCAAACCCCTCCCAAAGCATGTTAGCTAGTCCTTTTTCACCCTCTCCACCGAGCCATGGAACAGAAAAATTTCGTACATAAAAAAGTGCTCCAAAAAATGCAGCAAAAAACATTACCTCAGAAAAAATAAACCAGCCCATACCAAATACAAATGATTTTTGAAGCTGTGCGCTATCTAAGCCAGCTATATGCTCTCTAATGACCGTTCTGAACCAGAAATATAATGTCGCAGCAAATACAGCAAAACCAGAATAAAGAATATAAATAGAATTGCTTTCCGGCTTTCCAAGATCATTAATTGTTCCACCTGCACCCATTACTAATAAAAAAAGAGCAATAGCTGCGAATATAGGAAATTTGCTTTGTTCAGGAACATAATATTTTTGGTAACTCATAGCGAAGGCTCCATTTCATGACCATCGTGATGGTCGTCGCTGTGATGTTGAGATAATTCAACATCGTTATAATCAGTAACATCAAAGATTGTATAAGAAAGGACTACATTTTTAATTGTGCTAGGAAGCCCATCATCAAAAATTAATCTTATTGGAAGCAATGCTTCCTCGCCTGGGGCTAGCTCTTGTTGCTCAAAACAAAAGCACTCTAATTTTTTTAAATGCGGCGCTGCATTTGAGGGGGCAACACTGGGAATCGCCTGGGCGGTCATCTTTGTGTTTGTTGTGTTTTTTACATAAAAAGTGGCTGTATGATATTTGCCTGTTTTGATATTAATAATGTCCTCTGAGGGTTTAAACACCCATGGCATTTCTTCGTTGTTATGTGAGACAAACTGAACCGATATGTCTCTGCCATTATCTATTTCGATGTTGGAGTCATTTGTTGCTCTCAACTCAATTTTTCCATTCAGCCCAGTTACTTCACAGAAAACGTTATAAAGAGGAATCAGGGCAAAAGAAAATGTAAACATTCCTATGACAGCAAAACACAGTATCTTTATTGTTTTTCTAGATCCATTATTCATTAGTCTACTTTAGGGGGCGTTGTAAATGTATGGTACGGGGGTGGCGATTCAAGTGTCCACTCTAGACCTCGAGAACCCTCCCAAACTTTAGATGTTGCCTTTTTACCGCCCATTATTGTTTTTAATACTATAAACAAAAATAATATTTGTGACGCGCCAAATAAAAATGCTCCTATGGATGAGATCATATTCCAATCAGCAAATTGAAGAGCATAATCTGGGTATCTTCTTGGCATTCCGGCAAGACCAATCCAGTGTTGAGGAAAAAAGGTTACGTTAACACCAACAAAAGAAAGCCAAAAATGTAATTTACCGAGTCTTTCGTCATACATGTTGCCGGTCCATTTGGGTATCCAAAAATAAACAGCCGCCATAATTGCGAAGATTGATCCTGGAACCAGAACATAATGGAAGTGAGCAACCACAAAATATGTATCATGATACTGAAAGTCAGCTGGGGTTATAGCAAGCATTAATCCAGAAAACCCCCCGATTGTGAACAAAACCACAAAAGCAATAGCAAAAAGCATTGGGGTTTCATATGTTATAGAGCCCTTAAACATAGTTGCAACCCAGTTAAAAACTTTTACTCCTGTAGGAACAGCAATTAACATTGTTGCCCACATAAAAAATAGCTCCGCAGCTAATGGCATGCCAACGGTAAACATGTGGTGAGCCCAAACAACAAAAGATAAGATTGCAATAGATGTCATTGCCCATACCATTGATGTATGTCCAAATAGCTGTTTTCTTGAGAATGTCTCTATGATGTGTGAAGTGATTCCAAAGGCCGGGAGAATCATAATGTAAACCTCTGGATGCCCAAAGAACCAAAAAATATGCTGAAATAAAACGGGGTCTCCGCCGCCTGCTGCATTAAAGAAACTTGTACCAAAATGGATATCCATAAGCATCATTGTCACCGCTCCTGCAAGCACCGGCATCACAGCTATTAAAAGGTATGCTGTAATTAACCAAGACCAAACAAATAATGGCATCTTCATTAATGTCATTCCAGGGGCCCTCATATTCATAATGGTTACAATCACATTAATGGATCCCATAATCGATGATGCTCCCATAATATGAATAGAAAATATAAAAAAAGTAACGCTTGGCGGAGCATAAGTTGTTGATAAGGGCGCATAAAACGTCCAGCCGAAATTAGGGGCTCCCCCCTCCATAAACAAGGAAGATAACAATACAAAAAATGCAAATGGGAGTATCCAAAAACTAAGGTTATTCATCCTGGGAAGGGCCATATCAGGAGCGCCAACCATCATTGGCACCAGCCAGTTCGCCAAGCCTACAAAGGCAGGCATTACCGCTCCAAAGACCATTACAAGTCCGTGTAATGTAAGCATTTGGTTATAAAACTCAGGCTCTACTATTTGCATGCCAGGTTGAAATAATTCTGCCCTGATGACCAAAGCCATGGCTCCACCAATGAGGAACATTGCAAAGCTAAACCATAAATAAAGAGTTCCTATATCTTTATGGTTTGTTGTATAAAGCCATCGGGTTAAGCCCTTGGCAGGTCCATGATGGTGATCATCATGATTGTGAGATTCTATTACTGCACTCATATATCTTCCTTTAAATCAAACCTTTGGTTTCTTGTATTCAACAATGTCCTTAGGAACAACAATTTCACCATCTCCATTTTCTGCGTTACCCCAAGCTTGCCTCGTGTATGTAATTACCGCCGCCATGTCTACTTCTGAAAGCTGGTTTGCAAAAGATTGCATTGCGGTCCCCTGGACGCCTTCCATTAAAATTTCTATATGCTTTGCTCTGTTGTTTAAAGCGGTGTCACTTCCAGCCAATGCTGCAAATATCCCTGGGATTCCTTGTCCATTGACTTGATGGCATGCGACACAATTTTTTAGATACGCGTCTTCTCCTCTCTTGTTAAGCTCTTCTAGCGTCCAATTTTTTTCAGTTAACTCAGCCATTTTGAACGCTTCTTCTCTTTTATCTTGAACCCAAGCATCATATTCCTCTTGAGGAACTACTTTTACAACAACAGGCATAAAGCCATGGTTTTTTCCACAAAGTTCCGTACATTTTCCACGAAAAATTCCAGGCTTATCTACAACTGTCCATGCGCTGTTAATAAAGCCTGGTATGGCATCTTGCTTGATGGCAAAGTCTGGCATCCACCATGAGTGAATAACATCATTGGCAGTGATTAAAAATCTTACTTTTTTACCGACGGGTATAACAACCGCTTCATCAACCTCTTGAAGGTAAAACTCTCCTTTTGGTGTTTTATTGTTTATTTCATCCCAGTCGGTTGCTAGGTTTGAAAAAAAGTTAATGTTATCTTCAAGATATTTGTATTGCCACTTCCACTGATAGCCAACTACCTGGATATTAATGTCACCTTCTACATCATCATAAATTTTTGTAAGCGTATTAGAGGCAGGTATTGCCATAAATACCAAAATTAGAAATGGAACTACTGTCCATGCTAACTCAAGTTTTGTGTCTTCATGAAAGGTTGAGGGGTTTGGATTTTTCTTTTTAGTATATGCATACATTGAGTAAAACATAATGCTGAAAACTATTAAGCCAATAACGACACAAATCCAATATATGAGCATATGCAAATCAAAAATTTCTTTGCTGATAGCTGTAACGCCTTCGGTCATGTTTAGGCCATCCCAAGCCGCCTTAATATTACTAGAAAGTAGTGCGGTTAAAGCGAAGAAAAAAATACTGTTAAAATTTGTGGTAATTTTTTTTAACATTTCAAATCCTTTGTTTCTTTTTGATATTAAATAGAATTTTAAAATAAATAATTAATATAACTAACTATATATTTTGTTAATAATTAACGCTAGTAATTATATAGCCAATTACATTCATTTTCCATGCTTATTCTATTAACAAATAATTAAAAAATCAGGTCAAAAAATCCGACTTCTTTGCATGTATATTTCTCTTATTTAGCTCATCTAGTGCAAAATTTTTATCTAGCATTGACTCAAGCTCAATCCTGTCATTAATGGTAACAACTCCTTTAATAATTTTAATAAGGCCGTCTTTGTTAAGCTCGCTGATATGTCTGCTGAGCGTTTCATTTCTCATGTCAAGCAAGTATGAAATCTCTTGCATGCTAATTGGTAGCTTAAACTCACTTTTAGGCCCAGCCTCTAACTCAAACCTATCAGAAATATCTAAGAGAAAACCAATAAGTCTCTCCTTCATTTTGCTTTTAGTTACAAATTTTCTCCATATTATTTCCCTGGATAGTTGTTTACTAACAGCCCCAATAAAGTGGATTGATAAGCTAGGCTCTATAGAAGAAACATTTTGTAGATTTCTATAAGGTATTTTGCATAAGACACTGCTTGTTGCTGTTACAGCAAAATAACTATAAAACTCTGCAGCTATGCTATTTAAACCTATAAACTCTCCTGGAAAATAGATTCCATCTAATGATTCGTCTCCATTCTTGCTTACACTAAAGGTTTTGACACAACCAGACTTAATCATAAAAATTGAATGAAAGGGGTCTCCTTGGTGAAAGATCACGCTATTTGCTTCTAGAAAAATATGGTTTGATGTAGGTGAAATATTATCCCCTTGTCCGGGTTTTTTATCTCTGAGTTTTTCAATCAATTCCTTGGGCATACAAGTATACTTGCTGCTACAAGCCAAGCATGGCGAATTAAATGCCTGGGCATTCATATTATGAAGCCTGCTATTTCAGTGCCGCGGAAGTATGGATACATATATCCAATATAAATTGAAATCAATGCAAGTAACAGTTCAAAAATTAAAATTAATAATGCAACATATGCCATTTTGCGAACAACCAAACTGTCTTCAGCCGTATCTGTCATCTCCATTTCACAAACACCTCACCATTAATTTCTTTTGTTGGCCACCAATATGAAATGGTGTTAGTTAAGCATGTGCTCTTGTTTGCGTTACCTAAACTGCTCCATGTAATATTGTGTTTTGGACACACAACTCCATTATTTGTAATTTTCCCCTCCACCAAATCTTCTTTACCTAGTGGACAATATCGCTCAATAGCTGCAACTGAATTATCTGGCTCTCGCCATAAACACATTGAGGGTAAAGCCTTTTTTTTATTTGTAACGTGCGGCTTGAGGGGGGAGACCTCGTTTGATCGAGCGATTTTAATCCAATGATTTCTCATTAGAAAATGTTAAAATTTGTTATTAATTAATTTTTGATTTATGTCAAAAAATTAATGCTTAATTTTTTTTGGTTTTGATGGGTCTTGGGGTCTTGTTTCCTTAAAACCACAGCTTATACAATAAATTTCTTGATCATCAGCGCTTAGAGCAATCTTATCTTGCTCCTTACAGCTTGGACAAACTGCTCCAGCTATAAATCGAATTAAATTTTTATCCATGGTGTTATTTAAAAGTTTATATTTTTTGTGCTTGGAAGCTGGCCAAACCAAAGGTTAAAAGAATGGGCTGCCTGAGCGACAAGCATTCCAGTACCATCAAAAGTTTTGTTTGAAAATTTACCGCTCCACTTTAAAAACTCTATGGATGCATCTCCATAAGTGAGGTCATAAAAAATCGTGTTTTGACTAAGGCCTCTTTCTATATCCCAATGAAATGACCCAGAAAAACCTGCTGAAGTTGCATTTATAACCAGATCAATGCCAAGATCTAAATCATTAAATTGTTCGACGCCAAACTCAGAAAATTTTTGGACAAGGGTATTAATTTTTTCTTTGGAGCGATTCTCAATCATTAGTCTATTAGGTTTTTTATAAGCTATAGATGGGACAATACTTTGACATGCGCCACCAGCTCCTAATATTAAAATGTTTTTATTTTCTATCTGGATTTTTTTCTCTGTGCAGTCATCAATAAATCCCTTGCCGTCTGTGGATTCTGCAACTATTTGGTTTTCATCATTTAGCATAAGGGTATTTGCAGCTCCTAATATTCGCACCTCATCAGAAACAATATCTACAAAGCTAATGCATTTTTTTTTATGTGGCAAAGTTATATTTAAGCCATGCCCTCCTTCACTAAAAAAGGTTTGTATGAATTGTCCTAGCTGCCGCTCCGAAACTTCATATGCCTTGTACTCCAAACTAATGTTTGCTCTATCTGCAAACTGCGCATGAATTTTGGGAGATAAGGAATGCCCAATCGGATTGCCAATTACTCCCACCTTATACAAAGCTTTCATAAAATTCTCTCATTCCAACTTTTTTCTAAAAACTTTAATAGTTTTTTTTCCCTATTCACTAGAGACGTGGGTTTTGGATATGGCCAATTTGCAGTGGGCGGTAATGAGGCTAATATTGACTCTGTTCTGCCTTTGGACTCAATCCCGAATTTTGTACCACGATCAAAAAGCAAATTAAATTCAACATATCTACCTCTTCGGTACAGCTGAAAATCTCTATCTAAAACGTTAAATTTCTTTGTTTTTCTCTTTTCAATGATTGTTTTATAGGTATCAATGTAGCATTCAGCAATTTCTTTAAGAAGTTTCATGCTTGACTTGATATCTTTGTGCTTAAGCTGGTCAAAAAAGATGCCGCCTATGCCTCTTTTTTCATCTCGATGAGGCAAGTAAAAGTATTCATCACATGCTTTAGAAAATTGCTTGTAATAATTTTTATTAAACCTGTCTAGAGTTCTTTTTGCTGCCTGGTGCCAAAAAGAAGCATCATTTGTTGATTCAAAAAAGGGGGTTAAATCAAATCCTCCTCCTATCCACCAATTTTTAATTGATTTGTTCTTTGAGAGCTCAATAAATATCCTAATATTCATATGACTAGTTGGACAAAATGGGTTGGCTGGATGTGAAATTACTGAGACCCCCAGAGCATGAAAACCTGATGATTGATTGGCGTTGGGGTTGCTTGAGCCAACAGAAGAAGCTGGAAGTTTTTTTCCATATATGGATGAAAAATTTACAGCGGCCTTTTCAATTACGTCCCCAGAAATAGAAATTGATTTGCCGCCTCCTCCTTGTTTTCTTTTCCAGGGCTCGGGAAGCTTGCTTGGGGTATTGTTATTTAATTTAGCAAGTTTTTTTTCAATATTTTTTTGAATATCAACAAGCTCTTTTTCAAGGAAATTAAGCATTGATTTGTCTAATTTATTCACGAATGTATTCCATGCTTTCTAGTCTTACTATAGCTGAGGGTTTTTTCGATAAACCATTTGTATGAGCATATACTGCCACACCCGGATCCTGAAAGGCTTGATATAAATCAACGAGCGTTGATGGGGTTGGTGTGTTACTAATATTTGCTGATGTTGAAACCATTAATGATGACAGTTCATTAAGTAATTTGAGTGTTTGAGTGTGAGCGCCTACTCTTATTGCAATAGTATTATCAGAAGCCTTTAAGTGTTGTGATACATTTTCATTAGCATAATGGATTACGGTAGTATGTCCTGGCCAAATCTTATTTAAAAAGCTTGATTGATCATGGGTTGTCGGCTGAAAATAATCTAGTGCGATTTGGATTGTTGGAGCCAGCAAAATAAATTTTTTCTCTTGATCTCTTTGTTTTAAAAAGTTTATTTTTTTACATGCCGATGCATTTAACGCATCACAACCTAGGCCCCATACACCTTCTGTAGGATGAATTAAAATTTTGCCTTTTTTAAGCCAATTTGCTGCTTCAGCAGGGCATGAAAATTCTTTCAAAATAATTTACTGAATAGACTCATTTGCTGCCAAAACATCATCATAAATCTTAGATTTATAATCAATAAGCTGTTCAGCTATTTTTTTATCTGTTATGCCTAAAACTTGAGCTGCACATAATGCAGCATTAACGGCTCCCGACTTCCCAATTGCAAAAGTTGCAACTGGAACACCTTTTGGCATTTGAACGGTGGCAAGCAAAGAATCTATTCCATCAAGATCCCCTCCACCAAGAGGGATTCCGAAAACGGGCTTTGTTGTTTGAGCCGCAATTGCTCCAGCAAGATGAGCGGCCATTCCAGCTGCGGCTATAAAAACTTTGACTCCATTTTCTTCAGATTCTTTTACTCGCTTAACAACCTCTTCTGGTGTTCTATGAGCAGAAAGTATGAACATTCGATGCTTTACACCAAATTCCTTTAAGGTGTCTGATGCTGCTTGAACAATAGGCAGATCTGACTTAGAACCCATAAATATTGAAACTGAGATGTTATCGGACATAATATAACTCCTTGTAATTGATATAAATTATCCGTGTTGATTATAAAGAATGAACATATAATGTGTATATGGCAAAGCTAAAAATTTTAACATTTCCAGACCCCAGATTAAGAAAGGTTGCTGCTCCTGTCACTATATTCGACAAAAGTCTAGAAAAACTAACCTCTGATATGTTAGAGACTATGTATGCTGAAGATGGAATAGGCCTTGCAGCCAGCCAGGTTGATATTCATGAAAGAATTATTGTTATGGATATTTCTGAAGAAAGAAATGAACCAAAAATATTTATAAATCCTGAATTTAAGATTTTAAACAACAAAAGTCTACTTTCATTTACAGAGGGTTGCCTTTCTGTTCCTGGCGTTACAGAAGATATAACAAGGCCAGATAACATATACCTAACTTGGCAAGATATTAAAGGGATCTCACACGAAGCTGCGCCATCTGGGCTTTTAACTGTATGTATTCAGCATGAAATTGATCATTTAGAGGGAAAATTAATGGTTGATTATCTTTCTCCACTTAAAAGAGACAGAATTAGGAAGAAAGCATCAAAATAACCGAATTTAAGAGAATTTAAGCGAATTTAATATAGGGTAATTTATGAAAATCTTATTTGCTGGCTCACCAAACTCCTCAGCTACGATTTTAAAGTCTTTGTCTAAGGGGTCGTTCGATATTGTGGGCGTTCTCAGCCAGCCAGACAAAAGGTCAAAAAGGGGTAAATACAAAGAGCCGTCTCCTGTGACTGCTGAGGCTTTAAAACTTGGAATCCCCACCTTTAAACCTTTCTCTCTTGATCAATTATTCCAGAAAAAAATTGCATCTTTGAGCTTCGATTTCTTGGTTGTTGTAGCATATGGAAAAGTATTGCCTGAATGGTTGCTGAATAGTCCAAAAATTGCTCCGATTAATATTCACTTTTCGTTGTTACCTAAATATAGGGGCGCCTCTCCAATACAAGCTGCAATATTAAATAATGATAAAACAACTGGGATCTCAATTATGAAGATGTCAATCGGAATGGATGAGGGGCCGGTTTATTGTTTTTATGAACAAGAAATTTTAAGCTCAGATAGTAAAAGCGATCTAGAGAAAAAACTAACTTCCTTGTGCGTGAAAAATCTATCTAAGGACCTAGAAAAAATTTTTAATAATAAGCATATACCACTTGAGCAGAATGCAAATGATGTTAGTTACTGCACAAAGATAAATAAATTGTCAGGAAGGATAGATTTTAATAAAGAAAAAACCTTCGCGATTTTTCAGAAGCACAAAGCTTTTTTTGGATGGCCTGGTTTATATTTTGAAAAAAATAAAAGGGCAATTAAAATACATGGTCTAACTGAATATAACCGAAATATAGACGGGCAAATGGATAAAATATTTAAATTTGTATCAAATGGTTTGGCTGTTAAAACAAGAGATACACAAATAGTAATCACTCACTTACAGTTCCCGGGAAAACGTATTATTCACTCTGTAGATGCAGCAAATTCTTATGCTAAATTTTTTGAACAATAATTTAGTTTCAACAATTCTTCCAATTCTCTAAAAAGAGGTTTAATTTATAACTATGAAAATTCTAATACTAGGTGCTGGGAGAGTTGGTAGTAGCCTTGCCTCAACTTTATCTCGTGAAGAATATGAGGTAAGCATTGTTGATCTAAACAAAGATAAGCTTTTGCGCCTTCAAGAAGACTGTGATTTGGCAACAGAGATTGGGCATGCATCTCATCCATCAACATTAAAAAAAGCTGGCGCTGATTCAGAAACCATTGTTCTGGCTGTGACCAATAGTGATGAATGCAACATCACCTCATGCCAAATTGCCAAATCAAAATTTAATGTTAAAAAAACAATTTGCAGGCTGTCTGATTCTTCCTATCTTGAATCACTTGAAGCATTTGGAGAAAACAATATTGATATTCCAATTGGGCCTGAAAACGAAGTGACTGAACATCTTGTAGACCTTATAAAACACCCCGGGGCGGAGCAGATAGAATCATTTGCTAATGGAGCATTAAAAGTTGTCTCTGTTAAAGCTAAAAAAGATGGAATGCTGGTTAATAGAGAGCTTAAGAGTATTAAAAGTGATATGCCGGATACTGAAACGTTTGTGCCTGCAATATATCGAAAAGGGAAGCCTCTAATACCTGATGGCAAGACAATAATAAAAGAAAATGATGAAATCTACTTTTTGGCTGCTGAGGGAGATATTGACGGCATTGTTCAAGAAATGCGACTACAAGATACCTCATCATCAAGAATTATGATTATCGGAGGGGAGAAGAAAATAGGTTATTCGCTAGCTAAATCTCTTGAAGAAGATTATAAGATTAAGATCATAGATCCCGATAAAGATAGGTGCGAAGACCTTTCAAGGCGACTAAACAGAACAATTGTTCTAAATGGGTTTGGATCTGATGAAGAACTGTTAAAAAGTGAGAATATAGAGAATATAGATATTTTTTGCGCCCTTACTAGTGATGATGAAACAAATATTATGTCTGCTTTTCTAGCGAAAAAACTTGGGGCTAAAAAAACTATTATTATTGTTAATAACTACACTTATATAAATATTCTTCCCAAAAATTTCGTAGATATAGCCCTCTCGCCCCAAAGGCTAACTGTGTCTATGGTTCTTCAGCATCTTGCGAAAGGCGATGTTCCACAAGAGGTAATTTTTAAAATGCAAAGTGGAGCTGAGGCAATTGAAGGCATTATTCACAAAAATAAATTTACTGAAAACTTTTTTAATAAGCCTATTTCTGAAATGCCTCTTCCAGAGAATTGCGTTATCGCCGCAGTGATAAGGGGAGATAAAGTTTTCATGCATTCGAAAGATCTGCTCTTAAAACCCAGCGATAGAATTATTGTTTTTATTCTTGGAAAAACAGAAAAAGAAAAAATAGAAAATCTTTTTCTAGAAGATTAATGAACTACAAATCAATATTTAATCTATTGGGAATATTGCTTGGGATATTTAGTGTTTCATTCATACCCCCTTTGATACTAACTTTCATTTATAAAGAATCAGGTGGTGAAATTTTTTTATACTCATTTCTATTTTTATTTTTTTTAGGTGGAGTAATGTGGGCATCTAGTCGTCAAAAAAATCTTCCTCTTAATATTTCTGATGGCTTCATTATCACAACAATGTTCTGGGTGGTTCTTGCATGTGCTGGATCAATTCCATTTTATTTTTTTGGTCTCAATGCAAGTGATGCTATTTTTGAATCAGTTTCTGGAATAACAACAACTGGGGCAACAACAATTATTGGCTTGGATGACATGCCAAAATCTATTCTTCTATATCGACAACTTCTTCAATGGATGGGTGGTATGGGGTTAATAATTTTAGCGGTGGCTGTGATGCCGGCTTTAGGTATAGGTGGAGGTCAACTATATAAAATAGAGCTTCCGGGCAGTCATGGAAACCAAAAGCTGACTCCAAAAATTACAGACAGCGCTAAGGCTTTGTGGAAAATATATGTTGGCCTAACTTTAATATGTGCTGTTCTCTACGTGGTTTCAGGGATGACTTTTTTTGATGCCATTGCCCACAGCTTGAGTACTGTTGCTGGAGGTGGTTTTTCAACACATGATGCAAGCATTGGGTTCTTTAATAACGGTTTTATAGAATCGGTCTGTATTATTTTTATGTTACTTTCTGCTGCATCATTTGCTGTTCACTACGTAGCGATATTTGGTGGCAAGCCTCTTAAATATTTTTATGATTCAGAGTTTAGATTTTTCTTATCTGTTGTACTTTTAATTATAATAGTATCTTTTATAGTTCATGTTGTAAGTTACTCATATGCAGACCTTTTGTCTGCAGCAAGCTCGACAATTTTTCATACTGTTTCTATAGTTACCACATCTGGTTTTACAACGGAAAACTTCTCGCTTTGGCCTGGTTTTTTGCCATATCTTTTGCTTGTTGGTGCATTTATGGGGGCTTGTTCTCAGTCTGTGGGCGGAGGTATTAAGGCGTGGAGAGTTTTAATAATGATTAACCAAGCCTACAAAGAAATCTTAAATATAATTCACCCCAATGCTGTTCTAACCTCTAAGATAGGCACCAAGGTCATAGATGGAAAAATTGCTGAAAAAGTATGGGGTTTTTTTTCAATTTATGTGTTTATATTTATGTTTTTGCTGATGGCAATGCTTGGAACTGGGTTAAACTTTGAGTCAGCGTTTTCCGCGGTTGGAGCATGTTTAAATAATCTTGGTCCAGGCCTTGGCGAGGTTTCAAGTAACTATGCAAATGTAACAGAGGTTGGAAAAATTATTTTGTGCTTTGCAATGATTTTAGGAAGGCTTGAGATTTTTACACTCCTTGTATTATTTACTCCTGCCTTTTGGCGACGTTAGTCTTTGTAGATATCTCTTGGGCCTTTAGAAAGTTTCCTAAATTTTTTATATTCCCATGAATATTCTATTGGAGATTTTTTAATCTCTTCCTCCATTTCCCAATTCATTATATCGATTCCGTTTTTTGAATAAATTTCATTATCGGGTTTTTTAAAATTTATAATGTGACCAATGTCTTTTTCATATGAAAGATAAGTTAACAGAATTTGTTTTTTTGATTTTCTTGCTAATTTTGGAGCCAAAGAAAATGAATAACACTCATGACCAAAAAAGGTAGAGTAGGTCCCAAGTCCATCAGCTGGAACTTGATCAGATGCCATGCAGATCATCTGATTATTTTCCAATGAATTAAGAACTGTCTTCACTCCTCCAATTCCAGCCTCAACCATTTTGCACTTTCCCTCTTCTCTAAATTTTTTAACAAATCGATTTATTGATTTAAATTTTATTTTTTTATAGAGGGCTGTGTGAGATCTTTGTGAGCTTATCCACCTCAACATAAAGTCTATACTTCTATTATGTAATGCAAAAATTATCAATCCATCTTTCTGGTTAGGCTGTTTAAATAAAAACCTATTGTTAATTTTTTTGGTTTGATAAATAATTTTTTCTCTAGGTCGCGACCAGGTATATAGAGTTTCATAAACGCTTTTTAATGTCTCTTTGTAGCTTTCTTTGGAGAGAAGGCTTAATTCATGCTCATTAAGGGCTGGAAAGGCTATTGATAAGTTCTTTTTTGTTACCTTAAACGGAGGGAAAAATCTTAAAATGCTTAATGGCGTAACTTTGAATGCTATATCCCAAAATAGAAATGCAAATTTCAAAGGATAAATAGATAAAATATAAAAAATTATTTTCATTTTTGAGGTTTTTATTAATTATCGTCCTTTAATTGGCTATTTTATAGCTTTATCTTCGTAGAGTTGGACAAAAACTCTATTGATCTAATTAAAATAACTGCATAATGTACTCTTCTTACTATATGAAAAATAAAGGCTTATTTTGACAGCAAAGACAATGGAGGAGCTTGTGGCCCTCTGTAAAAGAAGGGGGTTTATATTTCAATCCAATGAAATTTATGGAGGCCTGCAGGGTCTCTATGATTATGGACCGCTGGGTGTTGAGCTTAAAAATAACTTAAAACAATCGTGGTGGAGAGAAATGGTTTTTGATAGAGATGATGTTGAGGGGTTAGATGCATCAA
>CAYUHD010000020.1:0-5987 GCA_964444385.1 uncultured Gammaproteobacteria bacterium | reverse complement strand
TGGTGGAGAGAAATGGTTTTTGATAGAGATGATGTTGAGGGGTTAGATGCATCAATATTAACAAAGCAGAATGTTTTAAAATTTTCCGGTCATGAAGATACTTTTACCGATCCACTTATAGACTGCAAGGAATGTAAATCTAGGTGGCGAGCAGACAAATTTAAATCTGACAATTGTCCATCATGTGGATCAAAAGATCTTACAGAGCCACGGCCATTTAATCTCATGTTTAAGACTTCAGTGGGCCCAGTTGAAGATAAAGATTCCTTTGCATATCTAAGGCCTGAAACAGCTCAGCATATTTTTACAAACTTCAAGAATGTTGTAGATTCAACCTCTAAACAACCTCCATTTGGGATTGCTCAGATAGGTAAAGCCTTTAGAAATGAGATTACGCCAAGGAATTTTATTTTTCGAGTTAGGGAATTTGAACAGATGGAGCTTGAGTTTTTTGTTGCTCCAGGGACTGATGAAGAGTGGCATGAGAGCTGGATTGAAACAAGATTAAAATGGTGGGATGAGCAAGGAGTAAAAAGAGATAGTTTAGAGCTATATCATGTTCCCAAGGATGAGCTAGCTCATTATTCAAAAGCCACTGTTGATATTATGTACAAATTTCCACATGGGCTTGAAGAATTAGAGGGAATAGCTAACCGCACTGATTTTGATTTAGGTTCGCATAGTAAAAATCAAGAAGAATTAGATATACAGTCCGACGTCATAGAAAATAAAGACTCGAATGCAAGACTCGCTACACAAGATCAAGAAACTAAAAGGTGGACTGTTCCATATGTAATTGAGCCATCGGCTGGCGTAGATAGGGGTGTGCTTGCAATTTTAAATGAGGCCTACAAACTAGAAGAATTGAAGGATGGTAAGACAAGGACTGTTTTGAATTTGAAGCCACATTTATCTCCAATTAAGGCTGCTGTAATACCCCTAAAGAAAAACCACCCCGAGCTAGTTGATGTTGCGTCAAATATCAAAAGAGATCTTCAAAAACAAAGATTGGGGAGGGTTTTGCTTGAAAACTCTGGAAATATTGGAAAAAGTTACAGACGACATGATGAGATAGGAACGCCGTTGTGTATAACGGTAGATTTTGAAACCCTTGAAGACAAGTCAGTAACAGTTCGTGACAGAGATTCCATGGAACAACAAAGAATAGAAATTAAAAAACTTCCCTCTTATTTTGAAGGGTTAATATTAAAGTAGACAAAAGTCTATATATAGGAGCTTAAATAATTTTTACTTTTATTTTTTATGTAGTGTTTTTTATCAGTTTAATTTTTGTTTCTTTAATTATTATTTTTTGCTCTTTCTTTCTTTCAATTAGATCATGCCAATACATTGGCAAATTATGGATATTGTTTATTTTAAAATTGTTAAAGGGGTTATGTGGAATAAGCTGGGTTGTTGAGGGTCTTGATAACATTCCTGAGACCCCATTTGTAATGGCTTCAAATCATCAGGGGCCCTGGGAGTCTTTGTTTCTTCAGACATTATTTCTGCCGACAAGCAGCATACTAAAAAAAGAAATTCTTATAATCCCCTTTTTTGGCTGGGCAATCTCTAGGTTGGAACCAATTGCAATAAATAGAAAATTAAAAATGGGAAGCCTTAAAAGGGTTATAAAAATTGGCGGGCAAAGAATAAAGGATGGTTTTACAGTATTGATCTTTCCAGAGGGAACAAGAAGAAAGCCCCAGGATGGTATAGGGAAATTTGGAAACAGTTGCGGCGTTTTGGCGTCGAATGAATTGGTTCCTGTGATTCCTATATGTCATAACTCAGGTAAATATTGGATGAATCGGTCTTTTAAAAAAAGACGCGGGGAGATAAAAGTCGTTATTGGAAAGCCTATTTTGGGCAATGATCCAAAGGCCATAACACAAGAGGCATACCTATGGATTGATAAAACCTATTCAGAGATTGGCTAAATGTCTAAGTTTGATACTGAAAGGGCATTTGTCTCTATAAACTCCCTTCTGGGCTCAACGTCGTCACCCATTAGTGTTTCGAACATGTCAGTTGCGTCCTGAGCATCTTTAATACCCACCCTCATCATCCTTCTGTTCTTAGGATCCATTGTTGTCTCCCATAGCTGGTCTGGATTCATCTCTCCTAAGCCTTTGTATCTTTGTACGTCTATACCCTTAGAGCCAGATTTTGTAAAATCTTTAATTGCTTTGTCTTTTCCATCATCATCGGATGCATAAACAAAAGATTTTCCTTTGGTAATTTTATACAAGGGTGGCATTGCTATATATACATGCCCTTTTTCTAAAATATCAAAATATTGTTGATAGAAGAAAGTTAAAAGCAGGGTTCTAATATGCGACCCGTCAACATCAGCATCAGTCATAATTATAATTCTATGATATCTAAGTTTTTCTATATCAAAGTCTTCTGTTCCAATGCCGCAACCCATTGCCTTAACTAGTGTTCCTATTTCAGCGGATGATAATACTTTATCAATTCTTGCCTTTTGCACGTTTAGGATTTTTCCTTTCAATGGCAATATGGCTTGATATTTTCTATTGCGCCCTTGTTTTGCTGAGCCCCCGGCCGAATCACCCTCAACTAAATATATTTCTGACAGGGCTGGGTCTTTTTCTTGGCAGTCAGCTAGTTTTCCAGGAAGTCCAGCTAGCTCAAGAACCCCCTTTCGCCTTGTCATCTCCCTTGCTTTCCTTGCAGCCTCTCTTGCAAGGGCCGCCTCAGAAACCTTAGATAGTATTGTAAGAGCTTCTTTGGGGTTTTCTAATAAAAATTCATTTAAGCCTTTGTTTAAGACGGCGCTCACTATTCCTTCAATCTCTGAAGACACAAGCTTTTCTTTGGTTTGAGATGAAAATTTGGGGTCTGGTACCTTTACTGATATAACAGCTATTAATCCCTCTCTAACATCTTCTCCGAGCAACTCTACTGGGGCATTTTTGTTCAGCCCTTCTTTTTTAACAAATGCTTTTAAAACGCGTGTTAAGCTTGATCTAAAGCCTGATAAATGAGTTCCTCCATCTTTTTGAGGTATGTTATTTGTATAACATAAAACAGTTTCGTTATATGAATCATTCCATTGCATAGCAACCTCAACTGTAATGCCCTTTTGGCCGCCATCACACTGAATTGTCTCGCATAAAGCATGTTTTCTCCCTCTTAAATAATCGACATAACTCGAAACACCGCCATTATTTTTGAATTTTTTTGATTTTCCGGTTCTTGCATCTGTTACTTCAATGCTAACCCCAGCATTTAAAAAAGATAGCTCCTGAACCCTTTTGTTCACCCTATCAACTTCAAAGTTTATAGAGGTAAAGATTTTATCTGACGCTGTAAAGGTTATCTCGGTTCCGGTATCTTTGGACGCCTTAATCTTTTTTAGTTTAGTTTTTGCTTGGCCTTCACTGTATTTTTGTTGATACATACCTCCATCTCTGCATATAGTTAAGGTCAGCTCCTTTGAAAGGGCGTTTACAACAGAAACGCCCACACCATGCAGGCCACCAGATACTTTATATGAGTTATCGTCAAACTTTCCACCTGAATGCAGGGTTGTCATGATTAACTCAGCCGCGGGCACCCCCTCACCCTTATGTGTATCTACAGGGATGCCCCTTCCATTATCTTTTACTGTAATGGACCCATTTTTATTAATAATGACGTCAATCTTTGAACAGTGTCCAGCCATTGCTTCATCTACGCAATTATCAACAACCTCAAAAATCATATGATGAAGACCAGAGCCATCATCTGTGTCACCTATATACATACCAGGTCTTTTTTTAACCGCTTCAAGGCCTTTAAGAACCTTAATGTTTGAGGAATCATATTTTTTATTTTTTGATATTTTTTTAGACATTATTGTTATTTTAATTGTTCCACGTGGAACTTTTTAAACGCTTGTTCGCTACCCTCTATTTTACTACCAAATAGGTCAACAATGTTTGAAAAAATAAAACGATTTTCAATAAATTTTAAAGTAGGCAAAAAGCATCTCAACATCTCAGCATCAAGCCCAGAAGATAAATCATCTAGAAGTAGAATAGGGCTCAAATTAAATGCTCTTCCTAGATAAATGTTCTGAGAAAGTGACCAAAGGATTGAAAGGAGTTTTTGCTCTCCGCGTGAAAAAATATCTTTTATAAGTGAGCCCTTACTTTTGAATAAAACATCTGCTCTATGAGGTCCAACGGTTGTAACCCCTTTTTTTAAATCAGCGCTGTTTGTATTTAAAAGACTGTCCATTAAGCCTGTTTTATTATTAAAGCCTGGTTTTAGATATATCTCTAGACCTGAAAATATTTTTGCTCTTTGGTTTTCTTGTTCTAATTTTTGCACGAGGTTATCGTAAATTTCTTTAACCTCAATAATTAAATTTTCTCTTAAAATATTCAATTTTTCTCCATGATCAATTAAAAGGGGTTCATAGGCTTTTGCTTGGGCTAAATTCCCCAGCTTTAATGCAGAATTTCTTTGTTTTAAAGAGCGGAAATAACCAAACCAATCTTTAGCATAATCTGGAGAAGCAACAAAAAGACCTCTATCTAACTGCTTTCTTCGATACTCAGGTGCATTATCATTATAAAAGAAGGTTTTGGTGTCTATAGAAAATGCCGGGAATGCCCTCACAAGCTCACTGATTGTGACCTTAGAATTGTTAATTTTGATGTTAATTGGCTTATTTTTAACTTTATTTACCTCTAAAATTGAGCCAGTTGTATCGTCATAAGCCCTTATGATAAAGGCTTTAGAGCCATTTTTAATAAGGGATTCTAAATTTGATGTTCTAAACGACCTACCTGAGCTCGCAACATAGATAGACTCTAGTAGTGAGGTCTTTCCGCAGCCATTTTTTCCATAAAATAAGCTAGCTTTAGAGGAAAGGTCGATAGAAAGGGACTCAAAGCACCTAAAGTTTCGTAGATCTATCTTTGAGAAGGCCACTTACCTATACAAGGAGCGGCATTACAACATATTTTGGGCTATCGCTACCTGGGGGTGTAAGCAAGCAGCTTTTATCTGATCCAAAGAAGTTAATGTGACATATATCTGTTTGCATGTGAGACATTATCTCTTGAAGGTATGTAACATTAAACGCAATATCTATATCTTCTCCGCTATATGTTGCTGGGAAGAATTCTTCAGCCTCTTCTTGTTCTGGGTTGTTTGCTAAAATTCTCACGCCATCAGCTGAAGTTATTAACCGAATACCTTTATATTTTTCGCTAGACAAAACAGAGACTCTGCTCAAGGTTTCAGAAAAATCTCTTACATTAATCTCTAAAAGAGAGCTTTCCCCAGAAGGAATGACTTGTTGATAATCTGGAAATTTGCCATCTATTAACTTGCTTTTAAAAACTAAATTTCCAACGGTAAGTTCTAATGAGGCATTATTAATTTTTAACTCTGCATCTCCGCCTTCATCTGATAAAAATTTAGCCATTTCGTTGATTGATTTTCTAGGAATAATCCCAGAGAAAGAATGATCAGATTGGATAGAAAGATTTGCAACTGCAAGTCTATGTGCGTCTGTTGTAACGGCTGTAATTTCTTTGTTATTAATTGATAAATATAAGCCGTTTAAGTAATGTCTCCAATCTTGATTGCCCATTGCAAATGATGTGTTTTTTATTAGTTCTTGTAAATCTTTTGCAGGTATAATAAGTGGAGAGTCGCCAGAATCTATATCAAATACAGGAAAGTCTGAACTGGGAAGCGTTGATAGTGAGTACTTACCATTTTTAGTTTTTATATTTAATTTATCTCCATTCAATATTAGGTTTATCTCCTCGCCATCTGGAATTAATCTGCACAGCTCATTTAATTTTTTAGCTGAGGTTGTTGTTTTTCCTGCAGAGTCTATATTTAATAATGAGCCGGTAGTTGTCACCTCTGATTCTAAATCTGTTGCTGTTAATTTAAACGACTTTTCATCTGCCTCAAACAAAACATTTGCGAGAATTGGGAGTGTTTGTCTTTTTTCT
>CAYUHD010000019.1:0-24146 GCA_964444385.1 uncultured Gammaproteobacteria bacterium | reverse complement strand
TGCACAAAGCTTTCTTCTGAAATAATTGGGATTTTAGGGAAATTCTTTACAAGAAAGTTAACGATTACTTTATGTGCATACATATCTGCTGCTGTTACGGGCGACCCATCTTTTTTTTGGGCAGCATCAGATTTTGGATTTTTATAGATTTTTAGAATCTCTGGAAATAAACTGCGCGTTAGATCCTCTAATTGAGGGATAATAGATCCTAAATTTTTAGATAACATTTTTTAATGGTAAAGCTTCATTCTACCACTGCTATTCTCTCAGATCTTGATGGAGTGATCTTAGATCAATCATATGATAGGAAATTTTGGCAATCTTGGTTGCCTGAACATGTAGCCAACCAAACCAATCAAAGCATAGAAGAAACTCAGATAGAAATTCAACTAAAAATAGATAGACAAAAAGGAACGCTTAATTGGTATAACCTCAATTATTGGGATGGCCTGCTTGATGTTAATTGTTTGGAAATTATTAAAAAACAAGAAGAGAAATGTTCATTTTTAAAGGGTGCATTGGAAGCTTTAAAAACATTATCAACTTTAAAAAATCCTAAGTATATTCTTACCAATGGAGATCCAAGGCTTCAGGAATATAAAACGGAAACTCTAAACTTTCTAGAATTTTTTGATTCAATTTTTTATAGCATGAAGGCAGGTTATCCAAAAGAACAAAAAGAGTTCTGGTCTTTGGCAAGGCACAATTTAAATCTTGATTTTGAAGACTCAATATTTATTGATGATGATTTTAAAGTGGTGACAGTTGCTATTAAGGCTGGAGTCAAAAGAGTTATATGGATCACTCCGGGTAAAAACAGAATCCTTCAAAATGGTGTTGAGACATTCCCGAGTCTTGCTGATTTAGTTAGTGCAATTACTTGAATCTAGATTGTCATAATCTAAAGCAAGCAAAATACGATCAAAAATTTCTGTGTTATCCATCACTCCACTAAAGAGCTCTGAACTCGGGCCATATGCATAAATATTGATTGGAGAAAGGTCATGACTTCCAGTAGTCCATTGCGCTCTAACCTTTGAACCTTTGGGCTTTTGCAAAACCAGCCCGCCCGTTGCATGATCAGCCGTAACAAGGATTAAAGTATCTTTGTTCTCGACGGCAAAATTTGTTGCGGCCTGAACTGTTTCATCAAAATCAGTAAATTCTGCAAGCACATATTTAACATTATTATCATGGCCGCCCCAATCTATTTGGCTGCCTTCAGACATTAAAAAAAATCCTGTACAGTTTTGGGATTTTTCTTCAAGAAAACTAAGTGCAACATCTGTCATCTCAAGCTGAGTAGGAGGCCCCAATCTTCTATCAAGACCATCCTCAGAAAATAGTCCAATCACCTGTTTTTTAGAGGAAAGTAAATTTGAATCTAGAAGCTCCTTGTCGTAAATCATGAAAGGGTTATCTTCAGATGGGGGCACATCAAAAAATTCTGCACCTCCACCAAGAGCAATATCTATATCAGAATTAACAAGCATGTTTGCAATTTCTTTTTCTTTATAACGACTATCGATATGTGCATAAAAAGCTGCTGGTGTTGCATGGGTAATGGATGAAGTTGCTACAAGACCAGACTTATAGCCTTTGGTACTTAAAAGCTCAGGAATAGTTGGAAGAAACTTTTTTTCTGCATCAACCGCTAAATATCGATTAATTGTTTTGACACCGGTAGACCAAGAAGTCGCAGCAGCGGCTGAATCAGTATAGAGGCTATTTGCAGAGTGATTATAAACAATGCCGGTGATGGGGAAATTTTCAAAAGATAATCTATGATCAGGGCCGCCGGTTGCAAATTTTGCTAATGCAACTTGATTGGGCCCCATTCCATCTCCTATCAATAAAATAACATTCTTGGCTTTTGGTTGTGTTGTTTGTTCTAAAATTGAAGGTGATTTTGTATTAGAGCCCAAGGCAACTAACTCGACATCATCTCCCTGTCCACAAGCAAAGAGCAAAAAAGTGCCAACAATGAGCAAAGATTTATTCATGGTATTACCTAATGGGTTCTAGAGACTCTAAACGAATATTATGCACCTCATCAGGAGATAATGAATAGTTAAAATCATAGAGAGCTCCCTCCCAATCACCATAGGTAATATTTTGCAGCATAAACCATTTGACGCCCCAATAATCTACATATCCTTCGACAATTTTTTTTCTCTTATTTGAATTCAAATTATTATCTTTTGCATCTACAAAATCTCCTAGATTATCTCCAACTATCAATAAAACTCTGTAATCTTTTCCCACTAGCGCCCTTCTTGGTCCCTTATCAGAGTCCCAGTTGTTTTCGCCACGCATTAAAATTGTCTCTTTGGTTTGATCCCAGGGAATTCCTAGTTTTGTAAGATTTTGTTGGGTTGCCTCTTTTAATTCAACAACTCGGTTGGTGATATAGAAAATTGTTACGCCCTTGGAAACTGCATAATTAAGAAAGTCTTTTGCTCCGGGGACCTCGGTTGCAGCTACCTCTTTGCCCCAACCAACCCATCCCTGTGGATACTTAGTTCCATCAAGAATCATCCGAGCCTCATAAGCAGTGTTATCTAATACCGTTTCATCAACATCAACAATAATAGCTGGCTTTTTATTTTTGATGTTTTGATCTGGAAGGGCGCTCCATAAAGGATCTGCTAATGCTTGATCTATAGCTTTTGTAGCTGATCTAAAAGTTTGTAAGTTGCCTGCAAGCCTCTCAGCTGCAGTCTGCTGATATAAGACTGACATTATATTTTGTTCTTTTAGGTCTTTAGTTTTCTTTTTTGAGTCTTCTGCATAAACAATTTCTGTTGCAAGCAGAGCATTTAAAATAAATAAAATTTGCCAGAGACGTGCTTTCATAGATTCAAGCCATTATAATTTTTTGTTTAGATAACCTATTGTAGCCATGAGCAAAGAAATAATCACCAAATTAGATGAGTTAGATAACGGACTGAAAAAACTCAGTACTGAGAGAAAAGTAGTCCTCTCTCATCACAAAACATTCGAATTAGTGGATGAGCTTAGAGAGATCGTTCAAAAAATCAAAAATGAGGTGGATTCAAGTGAGTAAATACACATGCTTTGATGTCAGTGTAAAAGATCATGTTGCTCATCTTGTCATGAACCGTCCTGATGAATTTAATTCTATGACACGATTATTCTGGAAAGAGCTGCCACAAATAGTTAAAGAGCTAGACAAAAATGCTGAGGCTAGAGTTATCTTATTAAAGGGTGAGGGTAAGCATTTTAATGCTGGCATGGATTTAGCTAATTTTACACCTGCAGATAAAAACGGTCCCAAGAAAGATCCTGCGCGTATGCGAGAAACTTTTTATCATGAAGTGCTTGAGTTGCAAAATACCTTCACTGCATTAGAGGAATGTCGTATGCCGACTATTGCATCCATCCAGGGCGCCTGTGTTGGAGGAGGCATAGATATGGTTTCTGCTTGTGATATTAGACACTGCTCATCAGATGCTTTCTTTAAAATTGCAGAAGTTGATATTGGACTTGCGGCAGATGTTGGAACACTACAAAGATTACCGACCTTGATGCCGCTTGGTGCTGTTAGAGAGCTTTCTTACACCGGCAGAAAATTTCTTCCAGCTGAGGCTCTAGAGTTAGGCTTTATGAATAAAGTGTTTGAAAGCAGAGAAGAGCTTGAAAAAGGCTCGCTAGAATTAGCCAAAGAAATTGCCTCTAAATCTCCGCTTGTTACTCGCGTGATTAAAAAACAAATTAACTATGCTCGTGATCACAGCGTTAAAGAAGCTCTTGATTATCATGCTGCATGGAATTCTTCATTAATCAGTAGTCAAGACATGGAAGCTGCGATGAAAGCTTTTATGGAAAAATCAAAAGCTAATTATGATGACTTAGAGCCAACACATTCATTCTGGGAAAAAGACGGGTTAGTTCCTTAAGAAAACAGGCTCTGAATCTGTTGAAAGCTGTTTCGAATATTTATAACCCTCGGCATCAAAATTCTTTAAATCCTCGGACTTAGTAACTTTGTTTTTAATCATCCAATGACTCATGTAGCCACGTGCTTTTTTCGCATAGAAACTAATTAGCTTGTATTCACCATTTTTAAAATCTTTAAAGACGGGCGAGACAACCTCAATATCTGTTGGCAAGGAGCCCACAACGGTGAAATATTCTTTTGATGCAAGGTTAACTACAAGATTCGATTTGTTAGCCCTAAGCTCCTTCAAAATATTTTCTTGAACTTTGCTGCCCCAAAACTCATATAAATTCTTCCCTTTGGAGTTTTGCAATTTTGTGCCCATCTCTAATCGATAAGGCTTAATCACATCTAAAGGTCTTAGTTCACCATACAAACCAGATAAAATTCTTAAATGCTTTTGTGCAAAGGTAATATCTTTTTTATTAAAAGTATCCGCTTGCAAACCCTGATAGACATCTCCTTGAAAAACAAACAAGGCTGGCTTGCTATCTTCACCCATTTTCTTGGCAGCTGACCAACTTTGATAACGATCAAAATTAAGCGCTGCAAGCTTATCGCTAAGACTCATAAGTGAAGCAATATCTTTTGGCTCTTTTGTTTTTAGCTCCTTAATCAACTTAGAAGAATCAGGTAAAAATGCAGGTGTAGTGGGCTCCACATCAAAATCCTTGCTGTAATCTAGGGTTTTAGCAGGCGATAATAAAATGACCATGGTTCTTATTTTAACCAAATCTCTTTAAGATACATAGCATGAGCGATTACTTAGGACGATTTTTTGCACGCCTGATCCCCGTCTTGTTGATTTTGGTCATGGTGGTTGTCATTGGTCGTTATTTTTTTGGGATTGGAAGAGTGGATATCCAAGAACTAGCATTGTATGTCCATGCGCTTATTTTTTTGGGGTGTGCTGGCTGGGCGTATTCTGCAGATGAACATGTTCGAGTAGATATCTTTTATCGCAATGCATCCCCTGCATACAAAAAACTCGTAAATACTTTTGGAATATTATTTTTCTTGCTGCCAATGATAGGTGTCCTAGGATATTACGCCGCAGATTTTGTTGCAGCCTCTTGGTCGGTTCAGGAAATATCTACTGAGCCAGGTGGGCTAAGCTTTGTTTACATCCAAAAATCATTTATTTTTTTATTCCCGCTTGTTTTAGCTTTAGCTGGAATCAAGGAGCTATATAAAACATGGAAATAGTTCCAATTATTTTAATTGTTCTAATCTGTGCGGCTTTGCTGCTTGGTTACCCAGTAGCATTTACACTTGCCGGGACTTCAATCTTGTTTGCACTCCTTGGGATCTGGTTAGACTTTTTTGATCCTAATTTATTCAAAACGATCCCCATGCGAATCTTTGGGATCATGAACAATCAAACTCTGCTGGCTGTTCCACTTTTTGTTTTTATGGGTGTAGTCTTAGAAAGGTCTGGCATTGCTGCCAAAATGCTTAGAGACATGGCCATAGTATTCAAAAATACAAATTCAGGTCTAAGTATTTCTATTATTATTGTTGGTGCCCTTTTGGCGGCTAGTACTGGCATTGTTGGTGCAACGGTTGTGACCATGGGTCTTATGTCTCTACCCGCTATGTTAAAGCAAGGCTATGACAAAGATTTTGCCTCAGGTCTAGTGGCCTCAACTGGAACTTTGGGTCAGATTATTCCTCCATCTATTGCCCTGGTTCTGCTTGGTGATGTCATGTCCAATGCCTATCAAAGAGCCCAAAACAATATGGGCGTGTTTTCGCAAGAAACAGTCTCGGTGGGAGACTTATTTTTAGGTGCAATTGTTCCAGGCATTATGATTGTTATTGGATATTTAATTTACACCGTCCTCATTAATCGAAAGAAAGAATTTACGCCCATCGAAGAAATTGAAGGTGAGGCAAATATTCTCAAA
This sequence comes from uncultured Gammaproteobacteria bacterium, assembly GCA_964444385.1. Classification (GTDB taxonomy): domain Bacteria; phylum Pseudomonadota; class Gammaproteobacteria; order Magnimaribacterales; family D2472; genus D2472. The sequence continues at coordinate 18,278 of CAYUHD010000019.1, read as the reverse complement.
ACCCTCCTCCCGCCAGCAACTCTAATTTTTGTAGTCCTTGGATCTATTATTGCTGGAATAGCTACACCAACTGAAGCTGCGGGCGTTGGAGCCTTTGGGGCGCTCATTATTGCTGGACTCAATGGTAGTGCAAATCTAGAACTGCTGAGAGCAACCAGTTACAAAGCTGCAACGGTTACCACCATGATTTTTAGCATCCTCATTGGCGCTTCAATTTTCTCATTAATCTTTAGGGGTGTAGGTGGCGATCTACTAGTAGATCAAATTTTTGAAATGATGCCTGGTGGCAAATACACAGCCCTTTTATTTATTCTGCTCGCGATCTTCTTATTTGGATTTATTTTAGATTTTATTGAGATTTGTTATGTAATTATTCCCCTAGTAGCCCCACCACTTTTAATGATGGGCTTTGATCCTGTGTGGCTAGGAATACTCATGGCCATAAATCTGCAGACTTCATTCCTTACGCCGCCCTTTGGTTTCTCTCTCTTTTATTTAAGAGGTGTTGCTGATGAAAGCATTAAAACAACTGATATTTATAGGGGGGTTGTTCCTTTTATTATTATTCAACTTGTCATTCTAATTCTTGTTGCAGCATTTCCATTCTTGATACTATAAGCCAGCATTATTTTTCTCTAGAGCTCTTTCAGCTCGATAGCTAGATCGAACCATAGGTCCTGAAACAACTTCTAAAAATCCTTTTGCCAATCCTGTTTCACGATAACGATCAAATTCCTTTGGGGTTACCCATCGCTCCACTGGTAAATGATTTAGAGTGGGCCTCAAGTATTGGCCCAAAGTAAGAATATCCACCTGATTAGCAATAAGATCATCCATGGTCTCTTCTATTTCAGCATTGGTTTCACCTAAGCCTAAGATCAAGCTTGTTTTAGTTAGGACTTTTGGGTTGATTCTTTTGGATTTTGCCAAGACTGCAAGAGTTTGCTCATAACTTGCTCTAATGTCTCTCACTGGATGAGTTAGTCTTTTGACTGTCTCTACGTTTTGAGCAAAAACTTCTAAGCCACAATTAACCAGTGTCTCAATCGAAGAAGAAAGTCCTCTAAAGTCTGGGGTCAAGGCTTCAACCGCGGTATTTGGATTAAGTTCTTTAATAGCCTTAACAGTTTGGGCATAATGCTCTGCCCCACCATCTTCCAAATCATCTCTATTAACTGAAGTTAAAACAACATATTTAAGCCCCATGGTCTTTACGGCTTTAGCTGTGTGCACAGGCTCATCAAGATCTAGCCAACCTTTTGGGTTGCCCGTATCAACAGAACAAAATTTGCAGGCTCTGGTGCACACAGAACCCATTAACATAAAGGTCGCTGTTCCAGCTGACCAGCATTCTGAGATATTTGGACACATGGCCTCTTCACAGACAGTGTTAAGGCGCTTATCTTGTACTTGTTGTTTAACGGCTTTGAAGTTCTCATCAAAAGTGGCTTTGACTCTAATCCACTCCGGTTTCTTCTGATTTGGAACAGATGAATACCGATTAAATTTCTGACCATTTTTAACGGCTCTAATGCCATCTCTATTAATGATCTTTTGTGTGGGGATTATTTCCATTAACTAAATAGTGTTTGCATTTCTTTCATTGCGACTGATTCTACAGCTTCAAGGGTAACATTTGAATCAAAGTCACTAATTTGTGTCACCTCTAAGCCTTCATATCCACATGGGTTGATCAAGCTAAAGGGTTTTAAATCCATATCCACATTAAGACTAATCCCATGATAGGTTCTGCCTTTTGAAATTCTAAGGCCAATGGATGCAATTTTTTTCTCTCCAACATAAACTCCTGGTGCTCCTTCAACAAAGGAACTCTCAATAGAGTAATGATGCAGAATATTTTGAATAAGGTTTTGTAAATTTGAAACCAATGCTTTGGGACCTATTTTTTTTAATTTAATGTCCAACAGAAAATAAATAACCAGTTGCCCTGGGCCATGAAAAGTTACTTCGCCGCCCCTATCGGTTTGAATCACAGGAATGTCTCCTGGATTTAAAACATGGGAGGGGTCTGCAGCTGTCCCAAGAGTAAAAACTGGGGGATGCTCTAGCAGCCATATCTGATCATTTAAAGATTCAGCCTGGACCAAGGAGCGCATATGCTCATAAGTATCTGCATAGGCTTGCTTACCTAAATTAAGAAACTCAGGAGTTGTCGTCACTGTTTGTGCGCGCTTCAACGAAGGCATCTTCGGCAATGGCATGAAAGCTTTTGACCTCGGCCATAAAGGCTTTAAATGAATCGTAAACTTTTTTTACATCCGGATCATTGGCCGCAGAAGTCTCTAAAATCTCCTCAGAAATAGCGCGAAACTCTTTAATAACGTCTGCTGGCAACTCTCTTAACTGGACATCATGATTGGTAATTAAATCCTGTAAAGCTCGATTGTTTGAGGCTGTGTACTCATCTAATAGATCTTGATTCACGGCTTTGGTTGCCACCGTAACAATTGATTGAAGATGAGGCGGTAGTGAATTCCACGCATCTAAATTGATTGTGAACTCTAACATTGAGCCAGGTTCATGCCAGCCAGGATAATAGTAATATTTTGCAACTTGTTGAAAACCAAAGGCTAGGTCATTATATGGTCCCACCCATTCGACTGCATCTATGGTTCCTGTTTGCATGGCAGTATAAAGCTCTCCACCGGGGATATTGACTGGTATGCCGCCAGCCCGTTTAAAAACCTCTCCTCCAAACCCAGGAAAGCGCATCTTAAGGCCTTTAATATCATCGAGCGAGTTTATTTCTTTATTAAACCAACCAAACATTTGGGTTCCTGTATTGCCACCAGGCAATGGTTTCATATTGAAGGGTTTGTATAGCTCTTCCCATAACTCTAGGCCGCCACCTCTGTTAACCCAGGCGTTGATTTCATCTGCAGTAAACCCAAAGGGAACGCCGGCAAAAAACTGTGCGGCTGGAACCTTGCCCTTCCAGTAATAGGCTCCACCATGACCCATCTCGACCGATCCTGAAGAGACGGCATCAAAGACTCCCATGGCAGGAACCAATTCTCCAGCACCATAAACTTTAACCTTCAATTGCCCTTGGGACATTTCTTCAACCAATTGACTAAAGCGCTCTGGAGCCATGCCTAAGCCAGGATAATTTTTTGGCCAAGTGGTGACTAATTTCCATGAATAATTCTTTTCTTTTTCAGTGCCTGCGGTGTTTTGATCAACTTGCCCACAAGCCATTAGCAAACTTAAAGCCAATCCAGTAATTAAAAAATTTTTCATCCCAACATCTCCAATTTTGCAAAAGCTAACACCAACCATTTGCTACCAGCTTTTTCAAAATTAATTTGAACCCTCGCTGATTCGCCTGATCCCTCATAGTTTAAAACGACACCGAGCCCAAAGGTAGGGTGAACCACTTTTTGTCCAAGCCCAACACCCACTTCGTCTTTAAAATCCATGATCGATTTTTTAGGCTTACGAACATATGAGGTAGTAACAGAAGCTCGTGGTCTAACTTCTTCAATAAACACCGCTGGGATTTCTTTTAAGAATCTTGAAGGAGGATTGAACACATCTGATCCATGCAGCCTTCTAGATTCTGCATGAGTTAGATAAAGTTTCTTCATGGCGCGAGTAATGCCGACATAGCAAAGCCTTCTTTCTTCCTCTAACTGCGAGGGAGATTCGATAGATCGACCATGAGGAAAAAGAGTTTCCTCTAACCCTGTAATAAAAACTAATGGAAATTCTAATCCTTTGGCTGAATGCAAGGTCATTAACTGCACAGCATCTTGAAACTCATCGGCCTGAGTGTCTCCTGCATCCAATGAAACAGTATCTAGGAAAATTTCAGCAATCTCTTTATGAGATTTTTCCTTTTCAAATGATTGCTCAAAGTTTTTTGCAGAAGTAACAAGCTCTTCTAAGTTTTCAATTCTTGTTTTGCCCTTCTCGCCAGCTTCTTTTTTGTGATATTGATAAAGACCTGATTTTTGAATAATCATCTCCATTAGCTCAGATAAAGGTGTTGTATCAAGCAACTCAATACAGTGCGCAATAAGATCTAGATATGCTTTTAAGCCTTGACCAGCTTTGCCGCCCATCTTGCCTTCATCCAGCAATTTCGCTGCGGCTTTGATGTAAGACAAGTTGTAAGCTTTGGCTGCATCTCTAATTTTAGCTTGGGACTTTACCCCTATCCCTCGAGTTGGATTGGCGATGGAACGCTCAAATGCTGGATTGTCGTGCGGATTAAATACAACTTTTAAATAACTCATGGCATTTTTAATTTCCATGCGCTCATAGAACCTGAGTCCGCCATAAATTCGATAGGGAATATTAATTCTTAATAATGCCTCTTCCAAAGCTCTGGATTGAGCATTGGAGCGATAAACAATGCCCACATCTTGATAAAGTTCACCGCTGTCCATCCAATTTTTGACTGTCCCGGCAATGAATCTTGCCTCATCCTGCTCATTGTAAGCTTGGTAAAGGGTTATAGGTTCACCTTCTAAAGAATCAGTCCATAAATTTTTTCCTAAACGATCTTGATTGTTGTCAATCAAAGCATTGGCGGCACTCAAGATAACACTGGTTGAGCGGTAGTTTTGCTCAAGTCGAATAATTTTTGCCTTCTCAAAACTCGTCTCAAAGGATGCAATATTTTCAACCTTAGCTCCTCGCCAGCCATAAATTGATTGATCGTCATCACCAACAGCTGTGATGGTTGAAACATCTGAGGCAACTTTTTTTAGCCAGTTGTATTGAATGGTGTTGGTATCTTGAAACTCATCTACCAACAAGGCCTTAAATCTATTATGAAAAAAATCTTTTACAGTTTTATTGGTCTTTACTAACTCATAAGCTTTAAGTAATAACTCAGCAAAGTCTACCAAACTATCATTTAAACAAGCCTTTTCGTAATGCTTATAGATCCCTTTTACTGTTTGGGCATAAAAATCATTATTATCAACTACTTTGTCTGCACGAATGCCCTCATCCTTCCAGTTGTTTATTTGCCACTGCATTTGTTTTGGAGGCCAGGCCCCATCATCAAGGCCCGCCTCTTTAGCTAAACGTTTAATAATGCGTAGCTGATCATCGCTATCTAAAATCGTGAAGCCTGAAATTAACCCTGCTTCTTTATAAAACCTTTTAAGAGTTCTATGGGCCAAGCCATGGAAAGTTCCACACCACATGTCGCCAGCGGGTGATTGAAGTAACTCTTGAATTCTTGACTGCATTTCTTGAGCTGCTTTGTTGGTAAAAGTTACAGCCATAATGGATGAAGGGTTAATACCCATGGCCTCAACATTCCATGCAATCCTATGAACTAAAACTCTTGTCTTTCCTGAACCCGCTCCAGCTAAAACTAAAAGATTCTTGTCTTCTGAGGTAACAGCTTTACGCTGAGGATCATTCAAGTTTTCTAGTATGTGAGAAACATCCATTAGGGGTTCATTTTTTAATCTAAGAAGCCTATTCTAACCTTTATGCAAACTAAATTATTAAGAGAAATTAAAATAGCGCTGCCTAACTTAAGAAAATCTGAGGTGAAGGTTGCGAAATTCATATTAAATAAACCAAGTGCAATTATTGAGCTAACAACTGCACAAGCCTCCGGCGAAATAGGGGTAAGCGAACCTACGCTCATTAGATTTTGTAAAGCTGTAAATTTTAATGGTTTTCAAAAATTTAAGTTAACACTTGCCCAACAACTTGCTGCCGATGACTATTTTAATTCATATGAGATCAATCCTGAAGATTCAATTCAGGAGCTAACAGAGAAGGTTTTTGATAGCACTATTAGTGAAATTTTAAACGTTAGATCTCAGCTTGATCAAGAAGCCCTTGAGAAGTCCATTGAAACCCTGGCCAATGCTAAAAGAGTTGAGTTTTATGCCTTTGGTGGCTCTGTTCCAATAGCTATGGATGCGCAGCATAAATTCTTTCGACTCAAAATTCCCTCTTCTTGCATTTCTGACCCTCATATTCAATTTATGTCTGCAAATTCTCTAAATAATAAGGACGTAGTTGTGGCCATATCTCAGTCTGGAAATACCGCCGCTTTGGTAGAAAGCATTAAAACGGTTAAAAGTTTTGGGGTTATTGTTATTGGATTAATGCCATCTAATACGCCCCTTTCAAGAATATGTGATATTTCGCTTGATATAGATGTTGGAGAAAATGCTAGATTGACTAGGCCGCTAACTTCACGATTAGCTTATATGGCTATCATCGATGTATTAGCAGTTGGGGTAGCCCAATTAAAACCAGAGGCTCAGGACCATTTATTCAATATTGTTACCAGCCAAAGCTCTCTTAAATTGAAGTAGTTAGTATCTGAGGTTTTCTCTAAACCAAAGATTAACCATCCACTTCTCACCCTTTATTACTGGCATACCGCTATGCAGAGATCTGGGGTTTATTTTTGGATGAGTGGCAGCAGCGTCATTTAAAAGAGTGTTGTGAAAAATAACAACATCCCCTTTTCTTGGCGGAATAGTTATTCCAAGCTCTGGAAAACCAGTGCCACCCCCTTCCTCAACATCATTTAAATAAGCAATAGCTGTTATCATCCGCTGACCACCAGGCTCCCAGTTATTTTTCCCATCTTCTGTCTCATAATCAAATGAATCAAAGTGAGGTTTATATTCGGCTCCCTCTTTATAATATACAAGCTGGTATTGCTCAGCGTTTCTAATTGGCATTTGAACTAAAATTGAAAATCTTTTGCTAACCTCATGAACAACGTCATTGGCATTGTGCTCTATCCAACAGTTCTCGCTAGTTCTGCTTGAGTGCTTGATATGCTTATCAGGGCTAATAACGGTTGAAGGTTCTAGCTTTCCTTGGGAGGCTTCTATGAATGCTTTGCATTCATCGTTGCTAAGAAAATCATTTACTACATACAAAACAGGATCGGCAGAATGCATTATCACATTCTCAGCAATTTTTTTTGGAAATTCCTTAGTCATATCTATAAATAATTGTATGCTAACCAAGTAAAGAACGCATACAAAATGAGCATATTTATTTCAATCGCCTCCTATCAAGATCCGCTTTTGACATCAACAATATTTAGCGCATATCTAAATGCAAAAAATAAAGATGAATTAGTTTTTAGTATCTGTGATCAATCAGACAAAGGCATAAATATCTCAGGTTTTGAGTTTGCCAATCAAATTCATTATGAACATATTGATCCACAATTATCAAAAGGACCATGTTGGGCAAGAAGTAGAACTCAAAAATTTTTTACAAATGAAGATTTTTTTCTTCAAATTGATTCGCACACTCAGTTTGATGTCAATTGGGATATTGTTTTTATAAACCAACTTGAGAAAATATCTTCAAGTTCATCAGATGATAGTTATTTTAAGAAGCCAATCATTACTTCTTACCCAAGGCCATTTAATGTGGTGGATTTTGAGAAAGGTTTGTTTGAACTAGATAATCGCGATAAGTACACGCAAATAATTACATATAGAAAGGACAGCTTATTTTCTGAAGGGTCTTTTTCTAGACAAATTGGTATTCCAACAAAGCATGAAGATATTACCCATGCAATTTTAATGGCAGCTGGTTGTATTTTCACAAAGGGCTGCTTTGTAAAAGAGATACCTTATGATCCAAATTATTATTTTTATGGGGAAGAGCTTTCCATGGCATTAAGAGCATTTACTAAGGGCTATTCATTTTTTCATATTCCAGATGTTCCCCTGTTTCACCTTTACACAGATACTGGAAACATACCTCGAAAGCTTCATTGGGATCCAGAAGACGATGAAAATCGAGTGGTGAAATGGAAAGAGCTTGATAAAAAAAGCTTAGAGAGATTGGATGCTTTATTTGCGGGAAATATTGAGGAGCCAATGAACTTAGGCAAAGAAAGATCATTGGAAGATTATGCTTCAATCAGCGGCATAGATTTAAAAAATAAAATTATTACGGACATAAAAAAAGCAACCGAGCCTGATTTTCTCGAATCGCTTGATTGGAAAATTAACCCACTTTAAAAATAGGAGAACTTTATGAGTGATGAAGCAAAGAAATTTTTAAATACTTATAGTGAGTTTGTTACGAAAGTTACGAGTGAGCCAAGCCTTAATCAGAAAAGTTTAAATTCGCGAATGAAAGAGATTGATTCTACATCACCTATAGAATCTGCAAGGCTTTTAACTGCAGCTTTGGGGCTTGGAAGTGAAACAGGTGAATTTGTAGAAATAGTGAAAAAGATGTTCCTCCAAGGGAAACCTGCTTCTGAAGATAATATTTTTCATATGAAAAGAGAGCTTGGAGATATTATGTGGTACTGGGCAACGGCCTGTATGGCGTTAAGGCTTGATCCCTATGAGGTAATTAAAGAAAACCAAGACAAACTTGAGGCAAGATATGGAGAAAAGTTTGAGGTGGATCGAAGCGAACATAGGAAAGATGGGGACTTATAATTGCAAACAAAACGCCTGCTTTTAATTTTATTCTTTTAAAACTAATAAGTAGATTTTTGTTTTAAGTCTTCAACGGCCTCTTTGAACTCTGCTGTTAATTGATCAACCAAAGTTTGTACAGTTGGTGAATCTTTAATAGAACCAATCCCTTGGCCAGAGCCCCATATGTCTTTCCAGGCTTTTGCATCCATGTTACCACCAGAACCAAAATTCATTGATGATTTGTCGGCTTCAGGAAGGTTATTAGGATCTAATCCGGCATTCACAACTGAACCCTTTAAGTAATTTCCATGAACACCTGTGAACAAAGAAGAATAAATAATATCATCTGCAAAGCCCTCAATAAGCATATCTTTGTAATCCTGTTCAGCATTTGCCTCTTCTGTGGCAATAAATCTTGTGCCCATGTAAGCAAGATCAGCTCCAAGGGCTAGAGTGGAAGCAACCGCGCTGCCTGAACTTATTGAGCCTGAAAGAATGATGGTTCCATCAAAAAATTCTCTTACCTCTCTTACCAAAGCAAAGGGTGATAACATTCCAGCATGTCCGCCCGCCCCTGCGCAAACTAAGATTAACCCATCAACCCCTTGTTCAGCTGCTTTCTTTGCATGTTTTACGCTGATTACATCATGATAAACAAGTCCACCATATGAATGAGTGGCCGTTACAATTTCTTCAGGAGGTCTTAAAGAAGTAATAATAATTGGGACCTCATGCTTAACACATATCTCCATATCTCCCATTAATCGATCATTAGATCCATGGCAGATTTGATTAACCGCATAGGAAGCAATTGGTAAATCTGGATTCTCAGCTTTTGCTTGAGCTAGTTCTTCCTTAATTCTTATGAGCCACTCCTCAAGAACATGCTGAGGTCGAGCATTCAAAGCTGGAAAAGATCCAACAATTCCTGCCTTACATTGAGCAATAACTAATTCGGGCCCGGAGACCAAGAAAAGAGGAGCGCCAATAACAGGAATTGCTAAATTAGCTTGTAAAATTTTTGGAAGTGCCATGATGATCCTTTTTTAAAAAAGCCAGTTTAACTTATACCTCCATGGTATTAAATAGGGGTTAAATGATTAAAACGCTTCGTCTGCAACCCAGCTAATTGACCAATTATGACCCAGTCGATTGCCCTTGTATGTCTCTGGAAGAATGGTTACTAAACTGCCTTCTATGTTTATCCCTTGCGGATCTTCAGATAAATCTTTATATACATTATCAAGTTGATGTTGAGTCCTCCATTCGTAAAGTACAGAGCTATTTGGAATTTTTTTTATGGGTTCATAGCTACACATATTTTTTAGAATGGATGTGCCTTGCAAGGGAGAAGCTACAACATGCACTTCAATAGGAATAGCATGATTCCAATTCTTTAAAACATGTGTAGCCAAAACTCCACCATAACTATGGCCAATTAAGGAAACTTTTTTCAATGCAGTATTTTGACTTAAAATATTTTTGATCTTATCGACTAGGCTTTCAGCAGATCCCTGAAAACATCCATTATCATGCCATCGGTAAAAATACATATCCTTCTGTTTTGTATCAATTGTTTTTAAAGGATATATCCACTCATAGCCCTGACTACTTCCTCCATGCACAGCTATAAAAATCTCTTGTGCTTCTTCATGACTTGGCTCCATTGCATTCAATCCATAAGGGAGATCAATCAATCTCTTACCTAATTTCTTAACAGAAATATCATTTGTAAAATCTTGAAGTTGAATTAGGGGTTGGGACGTATTGCTGCAACTTGTTATCAAAAAGATAAAAATAAAAAAATAAGAAGCCTGTTTCATAAGGTTATTTTATAAAATAACCCACGCTATGATCTTCAAAATCTTTGGCTCCAACCCGATCAAAGCCCATTTTCTCATGAAAATCTATAGATGGTTGATTAATGGGCTGGGTGTTTACCTCCAGGGCTATGGGTAAATTATCCTTTCCAGCCAGATTAAAAATATCATGATAAATGGCTTTACCAAGGCCTTCTCTTCTATGACGTTCGTCTATTACAACTCTATCAACATATAAAAATTTTTTTAGCCTTTTGATAAAGAATTTATAATTTTCAGACCCATAAGTAGAGCCCTCTCTCATACAAATTATAAATCCAACGATCTCAACTCCTTTTAATGCTAATAATTTATATGCGCTGAGCCCTATCAATTTTTTTAAATCCACCATAGACTCAAGGGACCCAACCTCTGGAGTGTTCGCCTGGTTCAGATCATATATTGCTTGCAATTGAACATCACTATTGTTGCTGTCGGTAAGAGCTTCTAATCTAAATTTGGAATTCATTTCTATGCAGTCGCTAGCTGGCCATGGCTCCTAAGAAATATGGCCTAATTACTAGACCCCTCGCTAATAATCTCAACATAGGTTCTGATGCCTGTAATAAAACTATCAACGCCTATGCTTTCATTTGTTCCATGAAAGCCGGTCATATCTTCTGGAACAATAATAAAAGGGTTAAACCTAAAAGAGTTATCTGCGACTTTTGAGTAATGACGGGTATCGGATGCTGCAATCATAATGCCTGGAACAGATACTACCTCACCGTAAATTTTATCTAAAGATGATGAGATGATTTCGAATCCAGGAGAGTTCCAAGAAGAGATTCCTGATGCCTCCATGCCCCCCAATGAACGCACTTCTACCTCTTCTGATCCAACAACTCTCCTCACATGCTCGGTGACGCTTTCAATAGAATCCCTGGGATGTAATCTAAAATTAATCAGTGCTGAGGCTTCAATTGGTAGAACGTTACTTTTTATACTTGCATTTAACATCGTCGGAGCTGTTGTGGTTCTGATCATGGCATTAATAACTGGAGTTGATGACATCTGAGAATCAAGTATGCCTCCAAATAGCCATCTATTAGCAAATAGAAAGCGGTTTCTAAATGACATATGTTTGCTTACTTCATCAAACATAACCGCGCTAAGTCCTTCCAAACTTCCTGGCAGCGGCTCTTTTTCAAGTTTTATCAGGGCGTCAGCAAGAATAGTTACTGCGGTTTTTTTTGGCGGCGTTGAGGAATGCCCTCCTTTTGCTTTTGCAACAATCAACAGATTCATGATTCCTTTTTCAGCAACATTTATTGGGGCAACCAATTTATCAACGCCTGGAAAGAAGCCTTTATTTACAAACGAGCCCTCGTCAAGCGACCAATGGAGTTGAACGCCCTCTCTGAGCAGTTTTTTTGTAACCAGAGCGGCGCCACCTCCCCCAATCTCTTCATTGTGACCAAAACTAAAATAAACAGTCCTTTTGGGCTGGAAGTTATCTTTAATTAAATATGTTGCAGCTTCCATCATTCCTATCACGCCACTTTTATCATCAAGCGCTCCTCTTCCCCATACCCTTTTGTTTGAAATTGCTCCAACAAACGGCATTTCTTCCCACAGCTCTTCAGTCCCTGGAATGATTGGAACTACATCATAATGACCGGTCAATAAAATTGGAGCCAGCTTTGGATCGCTGCCCTCCCATTTAAATAAGAGGGTGTGCTCAATCTGCTCAAGCTTCATGGCAGCATGAAGCTCTGGGTAAGTTAAAGCAGTCCAACTAATAAAGTTATCAAATTCCTGCCGAGGAAATTTTTCTCTATCCTGATGCGAAATTGTTTTAAATCTTATGGCGGCCGCTAGGTTTTGAATAGCAGCAGCTTCATCAATTGAAACAGCTTCCCCTCTAGCAATTTCTGATTCAGGGGCAACATGCATCAGGGTTCTTATAAAAGCTATTGAAAGCAAAGCAAACAAGATGATAAGGAGTGAGAACAGTGATTTTTTTAACATTTTTACTCCAATAAAAGATTATTAAATGTAAGTGGCTATGAAAGTTCTGGGCGTTTAGCTCCAAAATTAGAAAAATACTTCTTAATGATTTTAAGATCTTGCTCAACGTTGCCTGAGGGGCTAAAAAAATCTCCTAGTTCGATAGTTTTATTTGAAAAATCAATTCCAGCCATCATGATTTTGCTATTAGTTTCATTGGCAATCCGAAGAAATCCTGATTTTAACTTTTCAACCTTTTGTCTGGTTCCCTCTGGTGCTATAGCAATAATAAAACCTTTGTACTTATCGGTGACATTTTGAATTTCATTTTTTAGATCTTCAGGGTTAGCTCGATTTACTGGGATGCCTCCCATCTTTCTTAGCAATCTTCGAAAACCTTTTTTAAAAATAGAGTGCTTTCCAACCCAATGGATATGAACATCAAGACTCAAGATAAGTGACATGGCAAGCACAAAATCCCAGTTTGAAGTATGTGGGCCAGCAATTAATACCACCCGCTGATCCTTAGGAAGGTGACCGGTAGTTTTCCAGCCAGTGACCTTCATTAAAAATTTACCCAGTAGTCTCAAGATTCTAGGTCTATATGCACGAAGGTGCTCAGGAATAAAAATTTTATATTTGCTCATTGGGAGTAGTCTATATGGTTTTAGTATCTAGTTCTAATTTTTGAGGCCTGCTAGCTTTTGATATTTTTCGATAGCGTCTGCAATCTTTTGTGTTGTATCTTTTTGGGCAGATTTCTTTGCACTTAATTACTGGCTAGAATATATATTAACAAGAATAACCCCATTTACTATTAAGAATAATCCTAGGACTGTTTGCCAGCTTAATGCCTGGCCGTAAATAAAATAAGATAAAACCGCTATTGATAAAACCCCCAAACCGCTCCAACAAGCATAAACAATAGCAAGAGGTATTGTCCTCAAAGCAAGAGTTAAAAAATAGAAAGAGACAAAATAACAAATGCTCATAATAATTGTTGGGATCTTTTCTGAAAATTCCTTTGTTATTGGAAGCATTAAAGTTCCTGCAACCTCAAATACAATTGCGCCTAGTAAAGATAAATATGCTGACATAGCTAAATTTCGTCCTATTGGGAGAGATTTTCTAAGTAGGTCTGAACTTTAAGCTTGGCATTCTCCCGAATGTCCATATAAAAAAGAGCATAATCTAAGCCATGATAGCTTCCGCCTGAACCAGTAAAAGTTTGAAATCTGGTTCCGGTTTGATCTGATGCAAAAAGGATCCCGTTTTTACATTGAGCTTGAACATATTTTTTAAGTGGCGCTTCTAAAGGACCAAAAGTCTCGCCCTTAGGACCATCATCGCCTGAAAAATCAAGCGCAAATTCACCCGAAACATAAACAGCGCCTTTTGCATCAGTAAGATCAGATAAAGAGCCTTCTTTTTTCCAAGTAATGGGATTTACGCAAATATTATTTTTATAACGTGACATCCTCCTCTTATTTAAATGAGTTATATTGATCGTATCCCAATGAACAAGGCAGCCTAATTGAGTTGCGCTGTCACAAACTGGAATATTATTCATCTCTTTAATCCAATCCTTCGAGATTTCTCCGCCGATAATGTAAGCCCCTACCATCCTTGGGTGTAAATCTGATCCATCAATTTCTTCTACCAACAACCTAATAGAATGATGGGTACCTTGGCTATGACTTGCGATAATGAATGGCCTACCATTGCTAAAGTTTTCAATAAAATACTCAAAGGATTTCTTAACATCCTGATAAACAAATGAGTGAACCTCCTCCCTGAGGTCATCGCCACCAAAATAACTATAAATTGATGCTTGGCGATAGTGAGGAGCATAAATGCTGCAGCAACCATTGTAGGCACTCGCTTGATTGGCCATCATCCATTGGGTGTTTTCTTTTGTGGCTGACTCTTCTTCCAAGGGATCGGTCCAATAATGCCCTTTTAAATATCCAGTTGGGTGGACAAAAAATACGTCTACATCTGAATTTAGCTGATCTATGCCTTCTTCTCCTGCGGGGATTAAATCTGCCTCATCTTCAATGGATGGAAGAGATGCCCAGGAGCTTTCTTCAGAATAATCAAGTTGAGGAACTGCGTCGTTAGGATTAAATAAATGATCTGGCCCACCAAAAAAATAGTCATAAGCTATATCAGCAGTAAGGCCTTGATCGCGGAGTTCGTCTATATAAGGAAAAGCCCATGCAATAAAAGCTAAAAGAAAACATGCAAAGATAAGTAGAGTTTTTTTCATAAGCTACTTTAACTTCCCAAGTATCCAAAATCCCAGCCAGGTGCTAATAATTGCTTTAAATGTTTGGGCTATTATCAATGGCAATGAAAAAATAAAATCTAGCCATGGGTTCCAAATCCATGAATACATCCAATCAATGACCGGAAGAAAGATCGTAAAGAAGTTTTTATAAAACTCTATATGGGACAAAGAAAGCACCCCAAAGTCAGAGCTTATGACAATCCAAATCCCCCAGAAAACCAGCCCTATCTGCAAAGGAGTGGTTCCTATGCAAAAATATGCAATAATTTTAAAAAATGTTTTCATAAGAGTTATCTCTTATAAACAATAATAAACTTTTAATAGGAGAAACAACAATGACAATTAATATAAAACTATTTTCTATATTAGCTCTCATGGTAACTTTTAATTTATCAGCAGGATATCCGCCATATGGCTCTCATGCCTCAGATAAATGGCAAATCTGGGCTTATACATCAGCCGCTCCAGATTTTATTGGTGATTTTGCAACCGTAATAGGAGCAGATGGATCAGTGCTTAGGGAAGGTACAAATGGATGGAGATGTGAAGCTTTTATGCCTATGCCAGAAGGCGGTTTTAAAAAACCACATGATGCTGCGCCTGCATGCTCAGACAAAAATTCTGTGGCATGGGCAAATGCATACAAGGCTGGAACTATTCCTGACATGGAAGGAGATGGGTGGATGTGGATGCTACATGGAGATTTAGGTGTAGATAATTTTACCCTTGGAACGGATGGACAAAAAAATGCTGGCCACAAGCATTACATTGAATCAGGTCCACATATGATGCTTATGCCAAAAGACCCTTCCTCTTTAGACGAGCAATCAACTGACTATACTTCGGGGGCACCTTATGTAATGTTTCAAGGTTCTCCCTATGCTCATCTAATGATACCTTTGGTTGACTATTACTCATACCAACCTCAATCTTCTCCTGGAAATTAATTAAATTATATAGGGCTCCGCGCAGAAAGCGGGGCCTCTACTTAGAGCCACTTTGCCAGGCGAGAACGGAAAAAGGAATCGTCAGCAAGTAAATTAAAGCCAATATGTTAATGGTGATCCATAAAAAATTGATCATGCTCATTGCGATTACTGAAAATAAAACTAGAAACCCTAGTTTTGATTGAATGAATAGCTGTTTTCTTTTTATTGAAAAAGTTGGAATCCTGCTCACCAATAAACCGCTAATTAAAATTGTGTAACCAGCAACAAAATTAAGATTCTCATAGGCCCAGTCATAGCCCATATATGAATGTGTCAATGGCAAGATAATTAAGATTGCTCCCATTGGGGTTGGTATGCCAGTAAAAAAGTGTTCGGGCTCCCCTTCTGTGGTCTTAGACTCTTCGAGTCTAACGTTATATAAGGCAAGTCTTAAGCAAGAAAATATTATAAAAACTAAAGCTGAAAAAGCTCCTATCTGGCTGTCTTGGTTAAAAATAGACATATATAAAAGCAATCCGGGCGCGATACCAAAACTTAAAAAATCAGATAAAGAGTCTAGTTGAGCGCCAAGATCTGATTCGCTTTTAAGATGTCGAGCTAACATGCCGTCCAATGCATCACATACTCCAGCAAACAAAATACATACGATGGCTAGGTTGTAATCTGATTCAAGCGCAAACCTAATTGAGCTCAAACCAAAACTTAGACCTGTCAAAGTAATAACATTTGGTAACAAAACTCTAAAATCTAGTTTTTTCATCTTTATTGTTTAAGGGCTGCTAAAATTGACTCTCCGGCAAGGACCTTGTCCCCAACCTTGCATTTCGTAACTGCATCAAGTGGCATATAAATATCAACTCTTGAACCAAATCTTATTAATCCAAACCTTTCTCCCTGTGTAAGCATATGGTTTGGCGAAATAAAACTTAGAATTCTTCTGGCTATTAAGCCTGCAATTTGAACAACCACAATTTTGGTTCCATTTTCGGTATTTAGGACTAAGCTGCTTCTCTCGTTTTTATCGCTAGCCTTGTCTAAACTTGCATTTAAGAATTGGCCTTTTTTATATACGATATGTTCAGCCTTTCCTTGAACGGGGCTTCTGTTTACATGAACATTAAATATATTCATAAAAACACAAATGCGTTTCATTTTTTTTGAATCTATTGGTAGCTCTTCTGGAGGATAGGCCTCATCTATCAAACAAACTTTACCATCTGCTGAGCTGACAATTAAATTTTGATCTTGTGGGGTGTTTCTTTTAGGATCTCTGAAAAACCAAATAACAAAAAATGTAAAAAAAAAACCAATTAATACCAGGGCTATTGCCATCGTTAGGAAAAGCAAAACTATAGAGCCAGCAAGAAAAATTGCCGCAAACTTCCAGCCTTCAGGATGGATATAGGATCTCTTTTTATTTAACTGATTCATTTAGCACTCTTTGAATTAGGCGAGCATTTTATGTCATAAAAAGAGTTTTTGAAAATTTAATGTTAACTAAACCCAATTATTTGACTGTATAAAATTAAAATCGCCATCGAAACTTGAAGGATCAGCGTGATCCAAAGAATCATTTTAGTCATTGGCCTGGGCTGTAATTCTTTGCTCAATTTACTTGTTAGGTATAAAGCGCCGATGTTTATTATTGGAAGGCCTAATGCGGCCCAGATTCCAGCTATTAATAGAAGTGTAATTGGGTTAGGAAGTAAAAAATAAGCAACAGATGAAAATAGCGGGATGGCGAATGCAATAATTTTAATTAAATTAGTGCGTGTATTATCTCTTTCGCCAACCAAACCAATAGAGATAAAATAATCTGAAATCGTTCTAGTAAATGCGGCTGTCCCAGAAAGCAAGGTTGAGAAAAGAACAAAAAACGCCAGGGGAATGAAAAACCATTTAGCCCACGTTCCTAAAATTGTAGTGAACATATTTAAAAGGGTTTGAATGATGTCTCCATCCGGGGGTGGATAAAGGCCCAGTGTATTTAAAACGGCTGCGCCCAAAAGAAAAAATGGCAGAGTGCCAATAGTTACAAAAAAGACTGTTGCCCAAACATCCGTTTGCATTACTTTAATCCAGGCTTTGATTTCTTGTTTATCGCCACTATGTTTGGCATAACCCTTTTCCAAACACCAATAGGTGTATGCCATGATTTCTCCGTAACTTATTCCAGTAAAGCCAAAAACTGCTAAAGCTAAAGCGGCATGTTCAAACGGAAAAGAAAATGAGAGCCCGCTTAAAATTTGGGGACCTGAAATTGCATATGGTGTTGACTGCATTGAAATAGCAATAATTAAAGTTACAACCGAAAAGAAGAAAACCATCCCTAGTAAAATTCTTTCCAGTGTTTGATAGGTGCCTAGGTATAAAATAAACCAAGTAATAAAACATGCTGTTACCACCCACATTTCCACACTTAGCATGGGTACCATAAGATGCCCTGCCTCTGCCACAGCCCCTGCAAGCCCACCCATACCAGCCACTGACGGAATGACGCCAATAAACATAAACCAAACCAACCATGAGGCCTTTTTTCCTCTAATCTTTGTTTTTGGTCCTGGCATATCTGAGAAAGATTCCAAGAAAGTTTGATTGGTGACTATGACATAGCGACTAATCTCAGCTTGAATAAGTGGTTTGCTCCATAGACTTAATAAAAGCCACCAGAGAAGGGCAAAACCAGTTGCGGCTCCCAACAAGGGTGATAAAGCTATTGAGCCACTTCCCACAACGCTACCGGTCACAATAATGCTGGGCCCAATAAATTTTAAACGTTGTATAAATGAGACGGGGGCTTTAATCATGATTTTTT
>CAYUHD010000018.1:0-24237 GCA_964444385.1 uncultured Gammaproteobacteria bacterium | reverse complement strand
TGTTTGGCATTACCTCGCCCGATGTTTTGGCCATAACATTAACTCGCTTTTCAGAAGTAGCTGATGCATTTAGTATAATTTTTGGAGTGAAAAAAGATGGAGAGCTTTCTGAGATAACAACTGATGAAAGAGTCTTTTCAATCCTTTCATTTATAATATTTTCCTCAACGAATTGACCAGAAATCATCCACCCAATTATTGGAATAAGTATATACAGAGATATTCTGACGTTTTTGGACATTTATTTAATTATTTAATTTAATACAGTTCTTTCATATTTTTAGACTTTGAAAACTATTGACATATTATATGTCAATATATTATCTCTCAGCAAGAGATTATAGTGCATGATTTATGTAAAGTATACTTTACAAAGCTATAGATTATGTTTTTTCCGCAAACTCTCAAGAAGCTTTAAATCAAGAGGTTCTAGAGCATCAGAATCATCTTGATATGTGAGATCAAATTTTTTACCAGCCTTCATCTCTTTGGCAAGGCGTATATAAATTTTTGAAAATGCCTGAAATATATTTGAATTGCTTGGTGAATTAATCAACTCCCAACCAACCTCTTTTCCTGCCAAATAAATAATTGGGTGTGTCCAAGGAAAACTTTGTCTTGGAGGGGAAGATTTTTGAGCTTCAATAAAAGCTTCTTGTGGGCTTGGGATATTGATAGAACCCATTGATCCAGAGCATGCCTTAAGGACTTCAGTAAGAGTGGGTAGGTAATCGTTAGATTGAATTACAGTTTCAATAGCAGCATTAATACATTCTGCTGGATACTTTTTTAAGCTTTCTGCCCAAAGTTTTTTTGCTTCCTTGAGTTTGTGATCAGTTCCAAAGACTTTATAAAATTGGTAATGATAAGAAAGTTCAAGCTTTAAAAAAAGGTTATCAATGGCCTTGATAAGATTTTTGCGCTCAGAGTTCGAGATTTTCTGCCCAGGAGTCATCTTTTGTTCTTTCTTTGAACTTTTGAGAAAACTCTCCTGGTTCATTATGTCTGTTAGTTTTTTTGTCATCTTTTTCTTCATAAGAGCCAATCAACTCTTTTCGTTTCACAAAATCTACAAATTTAGAGTTCCAAGACCTTAGAGCTGTTCCATTTTCTTTCCAGTAAAGTATAAACTCCTTCAAGTGTTTTAATGCATCATTTTTTGAAACATTAGCTAATTGTAGAATATCAAAAGCGTCAGAGGAGGGCGACCAACTCTCATTAATGCATACCGGCAAACCTTTATTATCAGAATTTTCTTTGACCCATTCTCTGCGAATAAAATCTACAAATAATACATTCCAATTATCTCTAACTTGATTCTTTTCAAGCCAGTACATTTTGAATTCATTAACTTTACTTTCAATAAATTCTTTATTGATATTCCCCATCCCCAATACCTCAAATGCTTGTATTGAAGGGGTCCATGAGTAATCAAGCTTTCTTTTTCCTATATTTGGGTTGCTGTTAGGTAATTTTAGCTTGTATAGATTTTTTTTAGCTGGAGGCTCTTTCTCCTGAGACGCAACTCCTGAGGATATTAACTTTAAATCAATTAATCTTCTTATATGTAAAACAATTTCTTCTTTATTTAAAAAAGGAATTTTTTCCTCGAGGAAGGCTGCTATTTCATTAGATGTAGATGAGGAGGTCTTGATTTCCTTTGTTGCAGCCAGAACGATTGCACACTCTATTCCCAAGGTTTCAGCTTCTTGAATTGAGAAAGTAAATAGATCTTTGTTCAATTATCCTCGCCTCTTTTGCACAGCTTCACTGATCACTTGAAGGCAGTTTAGGGTATCATCCCAATTCATGCATGCATCTGTAATGCTTTGACCATATGTAAGGTCTTCAGCAATGCTTTGGTTTCCTTCAACTAAATGACTTTCAAGCATTAGACCTCGTAGACTGTGGTTTCCTTCTGAAATTTGAGTAGCCAAGTTGTTAACAACATCAATTTGTTTCTTGAATTGTTTTTGGCTGTTTCCATGGCTTGCATCAACCATAATTGACTCATTGACACCAGCTTCTGTTAAAGCAGAAATAGTTTTGCCAATAGCATCTTTATTAAAGTTTGGCTCTTTCCCGCCACGTAAGATTATGTGAGAATCTGAATTTCCAGAAGTTTTAAATACTGAAACAGTGCCTTCTTTGGTAGTAGAGAAAAAGACATGAGAGTGATTTGCTGCTTTAATTCCATCTATAGCAGGTTTTAAAGCTCCATTGGTACCATTCTTTATTCCTATAGGGCATGACATACCTGAAGCTAGCTCTCTATGGGTCTGGCTCTCCGCTGTTCTTGCGCCTATAGCTCCCCAAGATATTAAATCTGCAACGTACTGAGGGCTTATAAGATCTAAGAATTCTGTGCCACATGGCAATCCAATATTTCCAAATTCCAAAAGCAACGATCTAGCAAGATGAATGCCTTTATTAATATCATATGTTTCATTTATGTCTGGGTCATTGATTAAGCCTTTCCAGCCGACTGTTGTTCTTGGTTTCTCGAAATAGACCCTCATCACTATGAGCAAATCTTTGCTTAAAACATCATATTGATCCTTTAGTTTGTGGGCGTACTCCTTTGCTGATTCTGGATCATGAATTGAACAAGGGCCACAGACAACCAGTATCCGATCATCTCTCCCATGAAGTATTGAGCTTATTTCATTTCTTGTCCCATAAACTAAACTAGATACCTCTTTAGTAATAGGTAGTTTGTCCAATAGATCATTGGGAGGGACTATTTCTAATCTCTCTACAATTCTTGTATTATCAGTTCTGTAATCCATAGTTTCCAATTGTTTATCTTAGTTCAAGAAAATGAAAAAGATATCCCTTAGTTAGCAAAGCTCTAATATTTTTTCACTTCTTTGAAAAGCTTTAAAATCAACATTTTTATGCAAAATCACAAGATGTTGTGTTAAAAAGGGCTTATAATTACACTATCTTGTATAAATTGAACTTATGAAGCCTCAAGCGCAACTAGAATTTCCACAATTTAAAGGCGAGGCTTTAACGCAACTTCCTGACGATTTATTTATCCCACCAGAAGCGTTAGAAATCTATCTAGAAGATTTTTCTGGACCAATGGATGTCCTGCTTTATCTTACTCAAAAGAAAGATATTGATATTTTAGATTTAGATGTTTCTGAAATCACAGATCAATATATTAAATATATCGAACTAATGGATGCTTTAAAGATAGAACTTGCAGCTGATTATTTGGTAATGGCAGCAACCCTTGTTCAGATTAAATCTAGAATGTTAATTCCACAGTCCGAAGAAGAAGAGGAGGAGCAAGATTCTCGCTCAGAACTTATTCGAAGGCTGCAAGAATATCAGAGATATAAAAGTGCTTCAGAATCTATTTCAAATATACCAAGATTAGATAGAGATTTTTTTCTTGCAACAACCTCTTTACCAAGATTTAAAGAGCGAGAATCATCTGTACAAATATCTTCCCAAGAGCTTGCTGCAATATTCCATGAGGCTTCAATACGTCCAAAATTCTTAGATCATCATGAAATCCATTTTGAAGAATTGTCTACTCAGGACAGAATTGCTTTAATTTTATCAATCCTTAACAAGAGAAATGTAATTCAATTCTTCCAAACTTATGAGAAGAAAGAAGGCAAGCAGGGTGTGGTGGTTGCATTTCTTGCGTCACTGGACTTGGCTAAAGACGGCCATTTAGAGCTTATTCAAAATAAAGACTCCAATCAACTTTATCTTAAATCTACCAATCGAGGAATTCACTAGATGACTGATTTCCAAAACTTACCTAATATCGTTGAATCAATTCTATTTGGTGCTGGTAGACCCATGCGCTTGTCTGAGATTAGAACACTTCTTGGGTCACAGAATATGGATGTTGATTTACCTAATATTAAAGTAGCCTTGAATACACTAGAAGAAAGATATGCTGGTAGCTCTATTGAGATTAAAGAAGTTGCTTCTGGTTTTAGAATGCAGATTAAGGAAGAGTATGGTGATTGTCTTTATCCGTTGTGGAACGACACTTCAAGCAGACTCTCAAAAGCATTCATGGAAACTGTATCTATAATTGCATATAAACAGCCAGTCACTCGTGGTGATATTGAAGATATTAGAGGAGTTACTGTTAGTACCCAAATAATCAGATCATTACTTGATAGAGAATGGATTAAAGTTTCAGGTTATCGTGATACTCCAGGACGACCTGCTTTGTATGAAATCACTAAAACTTTTTTAAATGATTTGAACTTAAAATCAATCAATGATCTACCTGTGTTGCCAGAAGTTTTACCAGCGAGAGAAGCTTTGGATCAACTAGAAGCTAGCTAGCTCTATGCTGCGATTGCAGAAATTCTTAGCTCAAGTTGGCTTGGGTTCAAGGCGATCATGCGAACAGCTAATTAAAGATAGTAAAATTATTGTGAACGGCAAGGTTGCTGTTTTGGGAACAAAAGTCACTGAAGCTGATGAAGTGATTTTTGAAGGCCAAAGAATGGTTTTAAAGACAGCTGATTTAAAAGTCATCATGCTGAATAAACCTCGTGGAGTCCTCTCCTCAAAAAAAGACGATAAGAATATTAAGTTAGTATTTGATTTTTTACCTAAAGTGGAGAATGAACCTGATTGGATTGCTGTTGGAAGGTTAGATATAAATACATCTGGTTTAATGTTATTTACCAATGATGGAGGTTTAGCTCATCACTTAATGCATCCATCATTCAAGATTGATAGAGAATATCTTGTCAGAGCTAGAGGACATTTCAATGACCAAAAGAAAAAAAATATGTTGTCAGGCGTTAAAATTGAAAATGAAATTTATAAATTTTCAGATATCGTTGCAGGAGAAAAACAAAGCTCAAATCAATGGTTTTCTGTTTGCATGCTTACAGGAAAAAATCGCGAGGTAAGAAAGCTTTTTAAATCTCAAGAACTAGAGGTTAGTCGACTCAAACGGGTTAGGATTGGGCCGATTTTTTTGCCATCAACTTTAAAAGAGGGCTCATGCATGAACTTAACTACATCTCAAGTTAAAGACCTTCAAAATTATGGAAAGTAACCTAGCTCATCAAGCTTTGTTAAAAATCTCCAAAAAAAATGATTTTGATTTTTTAATGGAATATTTGCAAGAATCGGAAACTATTGAAATTAATCTATCACCACTCCCATTGGTTGAATATTTATCATCTGTTGTTGTCAGCCAACAGCTTTCTACTAAAGCAGCAAAGACTATATGGTCTAGGGTTCATCCTATTATTAGGAGTCATAAAAGTTATCAAAGTTTAGAATCAGAATTACGTTCAGCAGGCCTGTCAAAATCAAAAGCGAATTATGTAATTGGTTTAATAGGTAATCCTAATTTATTTTCTTTAAAGCGAAGCAATTTAATTAATTTATCAAAAATAGAATTTGAGAATTTGCTCATTTCTAATAAAGGAATTGGACCGTGGTCTGTAAATATGGCCAGAATGTTTTATCTTGGAGACACTGATGTAATACCCATTAACGATCTTGGTATCAAGCATGCGCATGAGTATCTTTTTAAGAATTTTGAAATGAGTGATAAATTTTATGAAATCTTTAGTCCATGGAGAACTTATTTAAGCCTTTTTATGTGGAAGTCACTTTCTTAGATAGTTCAGCATATTCGAAATAGTTCTTTTCTGAATTAGAACTATCTTCACTAAAAAACCATAAGTAACAATTTACTAATTCATTAGGGGCTTTAAGAGAAGTTGGGTCTTCAGCAGGATTAGCAGATGCTCTCATTTTTGTTTGAGTTGCCCCTGGATCAAAATTAAAAACTTTAATCGAAGAAGTGGTCTCTAATTCATCAGTAAAAATTTCAGCCAACCCCTTAATACCAAACTTTGAAACTGAATATGCCCCCCAAAAAGCTTTGCCAATATTTGCAACTCCAGAAGAGGTAAAAATAATTCTTGGCATTGATGAACTTTCAAGAATTGTTTTCAAGGTTTTAGTAAGAATAAAAGGAGCTCTTAAATTAATATTTAATACTTCATCCCATCGTGATAGCTCGTAATTCTCTAAGGTTGTCATGGTACCTAAAATGGCAGCATTATGGATAATGCCATCTAACGAAATGAATTCCACAGTGATTGCTTTTAAAATTTCATGCGCTGATTCGTTATTTAATAAACCAAGGTCAGCTTGCAAGATCAAATGTTTATGAGATTTATAAGAATTGTCGAGTTGATCATAAACTTGATCTAGTTTTGAAGCATTCCTACCTAAAAGAATGATATTAGCACCATGCTTTGAGAATTCTATTGCCAAGACTTTACCGATTCCATCAGTTGCACCTGTAATAAGAATTGTCTTGTTAGATAGATCCATGTTTAGAGTTGTGAAATTAATTCATATAAATCATTTGGATGATTTGCTCCAAGAATATGCTGACCATGATCGCCAGCTTTTAATGAATATCCAAAGTAACAAGCAATTACCTCTGCGCCCGCATTTATTCCAGCTTCAAGGTCCTTATGATGATCACCAACATAGACACACTCAGCTGGATGAATGCCCAAATTTTTACAGCCTCTTAAAATACCTTCAGGATCAGGTTTAATTGCATTTAAATGATCAGGACATATCAAAGTTTTACAATTTTTAAACACAATTTCATTTATTAATATTGGTTCAGCGAAACGTAAAGGCTTGTTCGTTACTATTCCATAAGGAATGCTATCTTCTTCTAAATAATCTAACATTTCTTTAATTCCATCAAAAGCTCCACCGTATTTTAGAAGGTTTGTTTCATATTCATCTAACAGTTCTTCTCTTAGAGCAGTACACTTTTCATCGGATGTCTTAATATTGAAGCCTAAACTGACAAGCTTTAAGGTGCCATCTGAGACATGATTTCTTATAATTTCGGGATCAAGTTTTGGTTGATTATGTTTTGTAAGCAAATTATCTAAGCTAGCAATAAAGTCTGGGGCTGAATCTAAAAGAGTGCCATCAAGATCAAATAACACTCCTTTAAGCATTTTTTGATCCATACATTATATAGTTTACCCCTAGATCATTATTCAAATTTGCAGTATGAAAAATAGGGTTATAAAATATCCCTTTACTTTCAAGTAATTTAATGCCTGCATTTCGCATATATCTTTCTAGTTCTGATGGCTTGATAAATTTATTCCACTCATGAGTTCCTTTTGGCAATACATTGAAAATATATTCTGCACCAACAATTGCTGTAATAAATGACAAGGGGTTTCTATTAAGAGTTGAAAGAAACATATGGCCATTGGGTTTTAATAGTTCGGAACATGCTCTAATTAACTGACCTGGATCAGGAACATGCTCAATTACTTCCAAACAGGTTACGACATCAAAAGATTCCTTTTCTTTAGACGCCAATTCTTCAGCAGTTATTAATTTATAATCAATATTTACTTCCATTTTTTTTGCGTGTAGTTGAGCAACCATGATGTTAGCTTCTGTTACATCAATTGCAGTCACTTCAGCCCCTCTCGCATCAAGAGCTTCTGCTAAAAGTCCTCCTCCACAACCCACATCTAATACTTTTAGACCATTTAACGATGATTTTTGATCAATGTAGTTTGCACGAAGGGGGTTAATGACATGTAATGGCTTAAAATCTCCAATTGGATCCCACCATTTATCTGCTATTTCAGCAAATTTATTTACTTCATTTTGATCAATATTTTGAGTCATAAACAGTTATTCATAAAGTGGAAGATTACATCATTGCATGCAAGAATAGGCAAGTTTATTATTTTTTATAAAAGGAAGCTAACTATATGTCAGATAATCCAGTTGCTATTGTTACCGGTGGAAGCAGAGGAGTAGGAGCCGCGACAGCAAGAATACTTTCTGAAAATGGGTGGAATGTAATAATTACATGCTCATCTTCAATTGAAGAAGCAGAGAAGGTAGCTAAAAATTGTTCAAATAAGACTTCAGAAGTTTTTGCATTACAGGCCAATGTTTCAAATGATGGTGATTGCAATGCAACAATTCTTAAAGCTATTAAAAAGTGGAACAGAATTGATGCATTAGTTAACAATGCTGGCACTACAAAATTTGCATGGGATCATTCTGATCTTAATAGTCTTGATGCTGAAGATTTTCACTATATTTATGGTGTGAATGTAGTAGGACCATTTCAAATGGTTAAGGCTGCAAAAGAGTATTTATTAAAGAGTACAAATCCATGTGTTGTGAATATCTCATCAATTGCTGGTATTAAGGGAATTGGTAGTTCAGTTGCTTATGCCTCTTCAAAAGGCGCATTAAATACAATGACTTTGTCCATGGCAAGAAATCTAGGGCCTATAAGGGTTAATGCTGTTTGCCCAGGATTTATTGAAGGTGAGTGGCTGCAGAAGGGCATGGGTTCTGAAATGTATGACGCAACCAAGTCTCATATTCAAAATACAGCTCCTCTTAAGAAAACATGTTCACCAGAGTCTATTGCTGAAGTCATATATAGCTTGATTGAAGGTAGTGAACTAATGACAGGCCAATTGGTAACAGTAGATGGTGGAGTAAGTCTAAACTTATAACTAAATTTTCCATTTAGTGCAGGTGAACTACATTACTTTTACTCCTAAAATCTCATCTTAAAAACTTTTTTTAAACATTGACAATAACCTGCAAATAATTTGCAATGTGCTACAAGTATTTATAATTAGTTTCAATGCATATAGTTGCCTTAAAATCTCCTGATCCTAGAGATCACCGCTCAGTGATTCATCCCGATACTGTGAGAAAAATCATATCTCTACAAGGAGTAACTATCTCATTTGAATCAGGAATAGGAGATGGGATAAATATCTCAGATCAAACTTTTCTTGACCTTGGATTAAAAGCTATCTCTAGAGATGACTGTTTATTGCAGGGCAATCTCATAATTACCTCATCCTCATTGACATTAGATGAATCAGCTAAGGTTCAATCAGGGTCCACGGTATTAGGTATGCTTAATCCTTTTTATGCTCTGGATGAATTAAAAGCATTGAGTCGGTCAAAAATTAATGCTGTAAGTATGGAATTTATACCTAGAATTACTAGAGCTCAAAAAATGGATGTATTAAGCTCTCAAGCAAATCTTGCAGGGTATGCGGCTGTTTTAGAGGCTGCACAGCATTTATCTTCCGCGCTCCCAATGATGATGACCGCAGCTGGAACCCTTAAACCTGCCAAAGTATTTGTAATTGGTGTTGGGGTTGCCGGTTTGCAAGCTATAGCTACTGCAAAAAGATTAGGCGCCAGAGTGGAAGCTTTTGATACGCGTGATGTGGTGGAGGAGCAGGTTAAATCTCTTGGTGCAAAGTTTGTAAAAATTGATCTAGGAGAAACAGGTCAGACTGATCAAGGATATGCAAAAGAACTTACACCCGAGCAAATAGCTAAGCAAAAAGAGCTGCAAAGTTTAGTTTGCGAAAGATCAGACGTAGTTATTACAACTGCACAAATTTTTGGGAAACCAGCCCCTAAAATTATTGATGAGGCAACAATTAAAAAAATGAAACCTGGCAGCGTTATTCTTGATATGGCAGTTGAAACAGGAGGGAATGTTGAAGGATCTAAAGTTGATGAAGTTGTGGATATTAACGGAGTAAAAGTCGTAGGAGTTTCTTATTTAGCCTCGAAAGTTTCAAATCATGCTTCTTTTGCCCTGTCAAACAATATTATCAATTGGATTACTGATTTTTATAACGAAGAATCGACTCAAATTAACTTTGATTTTGATGACGAAGTTATTCAAAGCAGTGTGCTTGCTTATGAAGGAAAAATTATGAATGAGAGGTTCGCATAATGGAAATGTATTTTTTGTTGGGATTCGTTCTTTTGCTATCCATTTTTTTAGGTTTAGAGCTAATCTCAAAAGTACCAAGTACTCTTCACACTCCTCTGATGTCAGGAGCTAATGCTATTTCTGGAATTGCTTTAGTGGGCGCTTTGATGCTTTCAAGCGCTGGACAAATGCAGGATATCTTAGCTTTCGGGGCTATTTTATTTGCTTCTATTAATGTATTCGGCGGGTATTTGGTAACCAATAGAATGTTGAGTATGTTTAAGAAGAAATAAACTATGGAAAATTTAGTCAATATTCAAGTTATCCAAAATATTGTTTACATTATTTCTTCTGTGATGTTTATCCTTGGAATTAAGATGCTTGGTAAGGAAGCTACAGCAGTCAAGGGAAATTATTTATCTGCTCTTGCTATGTTTTTTGCTGTTGGGATTACCTGTTTAAGTCTCGAGATAGATATAAAAATTATTCTTACAGGCGTTATATTGGGTGGTCTCATCGGATCTTTAATTGCAATTAAAGTTAAAATGACAGCCATCCCAGAGATGGTAGCTCTATTCAATGGTTTTGGTGGTCTAGCAACATTCCTGATTGCATGGTCTCAATTTAATGAGCCAAGTAATTCTATGTTTCAGCATGCCTTGATCATGTTAACAATCTATATAGGAGGCATAACATTTTCTGGCTCTTTGATAGCTTATGGAAAACTTTCTGAGAAACTGAAGCTTGGAAAAGGTTCCAAGGTCACGAATATTTTTATATCTTTTTTCTACTTAAGCATGCCAGCTTTAATTTATGTTATAGCTGAGCCTTCTATATCTCAATTTATCCCGCAAGTTCCATCCTATTTTCTAATTTTCTTATGTTTAACTTTAATTGCTGGGATTGGATTTGTTATGCCTATAGGTGGTGGGGATATGCCTGTTGTAATTTCCCTTCTTAATTCTTTATCAGGTATTGCAGCAGCTTTTGCAGGCTTACTGTTGCTTAATAATGTATTAATTGTTGCTGGATCACTTGTTGGAGCTAGCGGATTAATTTTGACTATTATTATGGCTAAGGCTATGAATAGAACAATTATAAATATTCTTTTCGTTGGATATGCATCCTCTACTAAAGCAAGCTCATCTGAAGAACAGGGCGAAGTTAAACCCATTACTTCTGATGATGCCTATTTAATTCTTGAAAATGCTTCAAGTGTCTTAGTGGTTCCAGGCTATGGCATGGCAGTTGCCCAAGCTCAGCACGTTGTGCGAGAGATGGGAGAACTGCTAGAGGAGAATGGCACTGAAGTGAAATATGGAATCCATCCAGTTGCTGGACGCATGCCAGGTCATATGAATGTTCTTCTTGCAGAAGCAAATGTGTCATATGATGTGCTTGCTGAGCCCGATGATGTAAACCCTTCCATGGATACAATTGATGTGGCAATAGTTATCGGGGCCAATGATGTTGTGAACCCATCAGCAACAGAGGAAGAGAGTAGTCCAATATATGGTATGCCCATCATAGAAGTTCACAATGCGAAAACAGTTTTTGTTCTTAAAAGATCTATGTCATCCGGTTTTGCTGGAGTACAAAATCCCTTATTTTTTAGAGAAAATACAAGAATGTTATTTGGCGATGCGAAGGAGTCAATTGGCCAAATTGTTGCTGAATTTAAAGACTAAAATTTCCCCGAAGTATGGTAAAATTTACCCTTAATTAAGGGAATTTCCTTCACATAAAAATTATCGCTTTAAGGGTCAAAAAATGACTGATTTTGCAAAAGAAATCTTACCAATAAACATTGAAGATGAGCTAAAAACTTCATATCTCAGCTATGCCATGAGTGTTATTCATGGAAGGGCGCTTCCTGATGTAAGAGATGGTCTAAAACCAGTTCATCGAAGAATTTTATACGCACAATATGTCCTAAGAAATACCTACCGACAACCTTACAAAAAATCAGCAAGAGTGGTTGGAGATGTAATTGGTAAATATCATCCTCATGGTGACTCAGCAGTTTACGAGGCGATGGTTAGAATGGCGCAAGATTTTTCTATGAGATATACATTGGTTGAGGGTCAGGGTAACTTTGGTTCTATAGATGGAGATTCTCCTGCTGCTATGCGTTACACCGAAGTTAGGATGGCAAAAATTACCGATATGATTCTTAATGATATCGAGAAAGAAACGGTAAGCTACTCGCCTAACTACGACGGAACAGAACAAATTCCAGATGTTATGCCTACCAGAATCCCAGCTTTACTTGTAAATGGCTCTTCAGGGATAGCAGTTGGAATGGCAACCAATGTTCCACCGCATAATCTGACAGAGGTTTTAAATGGATGCTTGCTGTTGCTTGATAACCCTAAAGCTAGCATTGATCAGATCATTAAAATTATTACTGGCCCTGACTTCCCAACTGGTGGAACTATTGATGGAAGAATCGGGATATATGAAGGTTACAAAACTGGAAGAGGAATTATTCACGTTCGGGCTAAAACTTCAGTAGAAGAGAATAAATCTGGAAAAACTTCTTTAATAATTAATGAGATCCCATACATGGTAAATAAAGCAAAGATGCTTGAAAGAATAGCCGAAATGGTTAAAGAAAAGAAGATTGATGGTATTAGCGAAATTAGGGATGAATCTGATAAAGATGGTTTGAGAGTAGTCATTGAGATAAAACGAGGAGAATCAGTTGAAGTATTAGAGAATAATTTATTCTCTCAATCTCAGCTTGAGCAATCTTTCGGTATAAATTTTACTGTCCTTGTTGACGGTCAACCCCGTGTATTAAATATCAAAGAAATTCTTCAAGAATTTATTAAGCATCGCAAGGATGTTGTTACAAAAAGAACAAAATTTGATCTTAGAAAAGCTAAAGATAGGGGCTATATTGTTGAAGGTTTAATGGTTGCAATAGCAAATATTGATGCGGTTATTACAATCATTAAAAAATCTAAAGATACAAAAATTGCTGCAACTGAGCTATGTAAAAAATCATGGAAAGCTGGTCCGATTGAAGCAATTCTTAAAAAGGCAGGAAAAGATGCTTGTCGTCCCAAAGGTCTTTCATCAGAATATGGTATTAAGGGAAAAAATTATAAGTTATCTCCAGACCAAGCAAAATCTATTCTTGAATTAAGGCTGGGAAGATTAACAGGTTTAGAGCAAGACAACCTTTCCACAGAGTTTAATGAGATTTTAGAAGTTATTTTAGACCTACAAAAAATCCTTGATGATAAAGTGACGCTTTTACAACTTATGAAAGATGAGTTAATAGAGGTAAGAGAAAATTTTGGTGACGAGAGAAAAACTGATATCAATGATACTCGTCATGATATTTCAAATGAAGATTTAATTCCGGAAGAAACCAGAGTCTTAACTTTATCCAGAAGTGGTTATGCTAAAACCCAACCTCTTGATGAATACAGAGAGCAGCGAAGAGGAGGGGTTGGCAAAGCAGGCGCATCAGTAAAAGAAGAGGATTTAATACAAAATCTCTATGTTTTAAGTTCCCATAGTCAGCTTTTGTGCTTTACAACTAAAGGCAAAGTTTTTTGGCTTAAAGTTTACGAAATTCCAGTTGCAAGTAGAACTTCTAAAGGTAGACCCCTCGTTAATATGTTAAAACTAGATGATGATGAGACAGTGACTCAAATTTTACCAGTGGATGAATTCTCAGAAGATAAATTTATTTTTATGGCTACTCGAAATGGCGTTGTGAAAAAAACAAATTTAAATTTATTTCATAAAAAATATAAATCCGGTATCAAGGCAATTCGATTAGACGATGACGATAAATTGGTTGGTACTGTAATTACTAATAGTGATAA
Source organism: uncultured Gammaproteobacteria bacterium (assembly GCA_964444385.1). Classification (GTDB taxonomy): domain Bacteria; phylum Pseudomonadota; class Gammaproteobacteria; order Magnimaribacterales; family D2472; genus D2472. The sequence continues at coordinate 10,614 of CAYUHD010000018.1, read as the reverse complement.
TGATATTTTACTTTCCTCTTATTCTGGAAAATTGATTAGATTTCATGAATCAAGAGTTCGTCCAATGGGAAGAACCGCAAGAGGAGTGAAAGGCATCACATTAAAAAATGGTATGAAAGTTATTTCTTTAATGATTGGTGATCCATCTAAAACTATCTTGTGTTTATCTGAGAATGGTTTTGGAAAGAGAACAAAATTGGAAGATTTCCCTTCATACAATAGAGGAGGCCAAGGGGTAATTGCCTTAAAAACAAGTGAGAGAAATGGAAATATGGTTTCAGCTGTCTCAGTAGATGAAGATGATGGAATTATGCTCATTAGTGATAAAGGTACTGTAATAAGAACAGCAATCAGTCAAATACCTACGTTAGGTAGAAATACACAAGGCGTGAAAGTTATTACTCCAAAAGATGGAGAAAAATTAATTGAAGGAGTTAGGATTCCTCCTGAAGAAGAAGAATAATGAGAAAGTGGAATTTTTCAGCAGGTCCCGCTGCTATTCCTGAAGCAGTATTGAAAGAGACTCAAGCCGAAATGTTGGAATGGCAGGATTCCGGAATGTCAGTTTTGGAAATGAGCCATAGATCTTCTGAGTATATAGCCATAACAGATAAAGCTCGGCAAGATTTTATAGATTTATTACAAATACCCAGTGATTATCAAGTTCTATTCCTTCAAGGAGGCGCCACTCTTCAGTTTTCAATGATTCCAATGAATTTTGGTTTTAATAAAGTTTCAGATTATGTCTTATCAGGAGGCTGGTCAAAAAAAGCTATTAATGAGGCCTCTAAGGTAACTGAAATAAATATTGTAGCTAGCTCAGAAGCATCTAATTTTAAAAATGTACCCAATGAAGAAGATTGGAGTTGCTCTGAAGATGCAGCTTATTTGCATTACGTTGCAAATGAAACAATGCACGGCAATGCAATACATACTCCACCGGATACCAAAGCGCCTTTGATAGCTGATATGTCATCAGTCATTTTGAGCGAGCCAATCGATGTTTCAAAGTTTTCAATGATTTATGCTGGAGCTCAAAAAAATATTGGCCCTGCTGGATTAACTATCTGCATTATTAAAAATGACTTTTTGAATACAGCTTCTACTGAAATACCAGGAATGCTTCAGTATTTAAAACATGCTGATGCAGATTCAATGTTCAATACCCCCCCAACTTTTGCATGGTATTTATCAGGGAAGGTTTTTGCATGGCTTAAAGATAATGGAGGCTTAGACTCTATTGCTGAAGTGAACAACCTAAAAGCAAAGAAGTTATATAATTTTATAGATAGATCAGAATTTTATTATAATCCTGTTTCAATTAAAAATAGATCTATCATGAATGTTCCATTTTTCTTAACAAACCCAGATTTAGATTCTGAATTCTTGCATGATGCAGAAAATGCGGGTTTACTTAACTTAAAAGGACATAGGTCAGTTGGCGGTATAAGGGCAAGTATTTATAATGCTATACCAATTGAAGGAATAGACGCATTGATTAATTTCATGGGAGATTTTCAATCTAAGCACGGATAAAGTTGTGAACAAAAATAAAATTAAACCTATTAGACAAAAAATTGATGCAATAGATCATCAAATATTGAAGCTAATTCAAAAAAGAGGTTCATTGGCTCAAAAGATAGGTGATCTAAAGGGCTTAATTAATTCAAAAATTCCATTCTATAAACCTAGCAGAGAAGCAGAGATCTTACGAAATATTTCTAAATTAAATGAAGGCCCAATTTCAGACGAAAAAATAAAATATATTTTTAAAGAAATTATCTCTTCATGTTTATCATTAGAAGAAGAGTTAACTATTGCATACCTTGGACCAGAAGGTACTCACTCTGAAGGAGCAGTGATTCAGCATTTTGGCTCCTCGCCAAACAGATCACCGCGATCAACAATAGAAGATGTTTTTCATGAAGTGAGAACAGGCTCAGTGAATTTTGGTATTGTGCCTGTAGAAAATTCTTCAGAGGGAGTGGTAAATGCAACTTTGAATTGTTTGGCAGATGAAGAAATTAAAATTTGTGGAGAAACCTATCTTCCAATTCACCATCAGCTTGCCTCTGCAAGAAAATTTAAATTCTCAGATGCAAAAATTGTTGCCTCTCACCCTCAAGCCCTTGGTCAATGTAGTAAATGGTTAGATGCGAACTTACCTAACATAAAAAGAGAAATGACATCTAGCACTGCTGAGGCTACCAAGCTATCAAAAACCAATCAAAAAACTCTATGCATTGTTAGTTCTTTAGCAATTAATAAATATAAGTTACATCATTATCAAAAAAATATTGAAGATTTCTCAGGAAACAATACAAGGTTTCTAGTAATAGGCAATCTTGAGAGTGAGCAAACAAAAAAAGATAAAACTTCTTTTTTAATCCAAACAGCAAATAAGCCAGGAGCACTTATAGAAATTCTTGAACCATTCAATAAAAGAAAAATTAATCTAGAGAGAATTGAGACTAGACCCTCCAGAGAATCATTGAATGCACATAATTTTTTTATAGATAGCAGTGGTCACTATAAAGATTTAAAGTTAAAACAAGTTATTGCCAATCTAAAGGAGCTGGGAGCATCTGTTCGCATTCTTGGTTCATATCCATCAGATACATGAGCTTAGACATTCTTAATAATCTTAATCCCGGGATTGAGGGCCTTCATCCGTATGAGCCCGGTCGTTCTATAGATGAAGTTGCAAAGGAATTTGGTCATAAAGAAGTTGTAAAGTTAGCAAGTAATGAAAATCCTCTTGGAGCATCCCCAAAAGCATTGGCAATATTAACCGAGTTTCAGGATGATATGCATTTATATCCTGATGGGAATGGAACAAAACTCAAAGAAGAGATTGCAAGTCATGAAGATGTTACTGCAGAAAATATTATTATTGGAAATGGTTCTAATGAGATTTTAGAAATAGCTGCAAGAGCTTTTTTAAATCCTAATGCTACTTCTATTGCTTCAAAACATGCATTTGCTGTATATAAAATAGTTACCCAATCGGCAGGAGCATCTTTGATTGAAGTTCCTGCATGCGAATGGGGTCATGATTTGAACTCTTTCCCAGATTATTTAGAAGAAAGCACAACAGTAATCTTCATTGCTAATCCAAATAACCCAACTGGGACATACAATACTCATGATGAAGTACATTCATTGCTCAAAAAAATTCCATCTTCAGTATTGGTTGTATTAGATTGTGCTTACTTTGAGTATGTTATTAAAGAAGATTATGTGAAACCCATTAATTTACTAGAAGAGTTTGATAATTTATTAATTACAAAAACATTTTCTAAAATTCATGGCTTGGCCAGTATACGAGTTGGATATGGCATCGCTAATTCCTCGTTGATTGAAATGCTTAATCGAATTAGGCAGCCGTTTAATGTTAATGCTTTGGCCCAAGCTATGGCTGCTACTGCAATTAGTGACCATGAGCACATTAATAAGAGTATTAAGTTGAATGCGCAACAATACAAACTCTTGTTTAGTGAATTAATAAAACTTGGCTTGGAGTGCATTCCATCGGTAGGAAATTTTATTACTTTTAAAGGAGACTTCGTTGGCAATGAAATGTTTAACAGTTTAATGAAAAAAGGCATCATAGTAAGATCAGTTGATTTATATGAGATGCAAGATTTTATTAGGGTCACAATTGGAACAGAGGCTGAGAATTTACAATTTCTTGGGGCCTTAAAACGGCTTTTATGAAGATTATTATTATTGGTTTAGGTTTAATTGGTGGATCAATAGCCAAAACTTTATCTGGCTTAAATGGCTATAAAATTCTAGCGTTTGATACAAATCAAAGCAGTATTAAAAATGCTATAGAAAATCAATCGATTCATGCCGCCATTAGTTCTCTTAATGAATTAAAGAATGAGGACTATGAAAATTCGTTAGTTATTCTTGCAACCCCCCCAAGTACATCAATTGATATCTTAAAATCTCTAAGTTTTCTATTTAATTCTTCTGTCACAATTACAGACACTTCAAGTGTTAAAAGCTCTTTAAATAAAATATTGAAAGAGTTTGATTTTCCAAAAAATATAATATTTTCCCATCCTGTTGCCGGTTCACATCTTTCGGGTGAAATGAATTCAATTACTGATCTATTTCAAGACAAATTAGTAATATTGTCTCACCATAATTCTGTATCACAACTTCATCTAGATCGAGTTATTGATCTATGGGATAGATTGGGATCAAAAGTTTCAGTTTTAGATGCTGAATTGCATGACCACATATTTGCATATTCCAGTCATCTCCCGCATGTTGTTGCCTATGCTTTATTAAAAACTCTCAAAGAGCTTGATCAATATAATCTTGTGCTTTTTTCAGGCGGCGGTCTTGGTGAATTTTTAAGACTGGCATCTTCCTCTTCTCAAATGTGGACAGATATTTTTTCAATGAATGATAAGAATATTGTTTTAGCAATAGATGATCTGATTAAAAACCTAAATATGTTAAAGGATGAGATTGTTAATCATCCTGAAAACCTTCAAGTTCTTTTAGATGAGCTCAAAGCTTTTAAGGAAACAAACTATTGAATCTAACATCATCAATTAATAGTCAAATCCAAGGGGTTGTTAGATGCCCTGGAGATAAATCCATTTCGCAAAGAGTATTGATAATTGGCGCATTGATGAATCAAAAAATGACAGTTGATGGTTTCTTACATGGCGCAGATCCGCTCTCAACAATGGATGCTCTTAATCAAATTGGAGCAAAAATTACAGTAGATGGAAATGGCCTAGTTCATTTAAGCAAAAAAGATCAAATTTTCCAGGATTCTAGAGAAGCATTAAATCTTGGTAATTCGGGGACTGGCTTGCGGCTGATGCTGGGATTAACTTCTGGCATTGGTTTAAAGCTTGCTTTTTGCGGGGATGAATCTCTATCTACCAGACCAATGAGTAGAGTAATAAGTCCATTAACTGAAATGGGTGCCAAGATTGAATCATCGAATGGAATGTTGCCTATTTCTTTAGCTCCTTCGTTATTACAAAGTCAATATACATATGAGCTACCCGTCGCAAGTGCTCAGGTCAAATCAAGTATTTTGCTGGCTGGTCTCGCTGCAGGCACAGCTATTAAAATTATTGAACCTATTAAGACAAGAGACCACACAGAAAGAATGTTAAAAAACTTTGGAGCGAATATAGAAATTAGTTCAGAGAACAAAAAAAATATCATTGAACTAGCACCCTCTAATCAGTTACAGGCCAAAAACTATAAAGTGGTAGGGGATATTTCTTCAGCTGCTTTTTTGATTGTTGCAGCCTTAATAAGTAACTCACAAGGACTAGAAATTATTAATGTGGGAATGAATCCATCTAGAACAGGCATATTACTTGCGTTGCAAAAAATGGGCGCAAATATTGAAATCAAAAATCAAAGATTAAAGTCAGGAGAGCCTTGCGCTGATTTAGAAGTCAAAAAATCTTCATTAAAGGGGGTTGAACTTTCTGGAGATATTATTCCTAATATCATAGATGAGATACCTATACTTTCTATTGCTGCAGCTTTTGCAGAGGGAGAGACAATAATACGAGATGCTGCAGAGTTACGGGTGAAAGAATCTGATAGGCTGCAAGCTATTTCAGATGGCTTTAAAAGACTTGGAGTTATCCATCAAAATTTTGATGATGGTATTAGCATTACAGGAAGCCCAGATACACTTTTAATAGCTGAACCAACTTCTATTGAGTCGCATGATGATCACAGAATTGCTATGAGCTTTTTAATTGCTGGCTTAAAGTGTTCAAAACCAATTACCGTTAAAGATTGCGACAATATTCTCACATCATTTCCTAATTTCATAAAGCTCACTTCATCTATAGGATATAAACTTGAAAAATAACAATATTATTACTATTGATGGTCCATCCGCATCTGGGAAAGGATCTCTTGCAAAAGCATTAGCAAAAAAACTCAATTTTATTTTATTGGACAGTGGATTGCTTTACAGAGCATATTCATATTGCTTTGATCAAAATAAAGATCATGCTAGCGCTAAAGAGCTATTTTCATATTTAGAAATTAAAATCATTGATCATGAAATGTATGTTTTTTATAAAAACAAAGATATTACTTCAATTCTTCGACAGGAAAATGTAGCTAAATCAGCATCTAAATTAAGCAGCTTAAAAGAAACGAGGGATAACTTAATTAGTTTTCAAAGAGCTTTAGCAAATGAAAATGGGTTGGTTGCAGATGGCAGAGATATGGGCACTGTTGTCTTTCCTGATGCTGGGACTAAAATTTTTTTAGTTGCTGATGCTGAGGTAAGAGCAAAGAGAAGGTTTTTAGAGTTGCAGAATATTGGTCAAGGCGTTAATATGCGCGATCTAATTGATGATATTAGATTGCGAGACGAGGCTGATAAGGCTAGAGAAATATCTCCTTTGATACCTGCAGACGATTCAATTGAAGTGAATTCCTCAAATCTAAATTCTCAAGAAGTTTTAGAGATAGTTTTAGAAATTTATAAAGAAAATACTAAGGAAGAATAGAGAATATGTCAGAAAGTTTTGCTGCACTATTAGATGAAAGTCTAAGTACACTTGAAATGCAACCAGGCTCCATTGTCACAGGAGTTATTCTAGACGTTGATAAAGAATGGGTGACCGTCCACGTCGGTCTTAAATCCGAAGGGATAATTTCTTTAGATGAGTTTAGAAATAATGATGGATTGGTTGAAATTAAATCTGGTGATGAGGTTCAAGTTGCTTTGGAAGCAGTCGAAGACGGGTATGGAGAAACAAGAATATCTCGAGAAAAAGCAAGAAAAATTGGTACATGGAGTAAGCTTGAAGAGGCTTTAGAGACAGGAGAGTTTGTTGAAGGAAGGGTTCTAACAAGAGTCAAAGGTGGCTTCTCTGTTGAGGTGGATGTTGTTAAGGCATTTCTCCCTGGCTCGCTTGTAGATATTAGACCTGTTAAGGAAGCTCCTGAACTTGAAAATACAGTGCAAGAATTTAAAGTTATTAAATTAGATTACAAGAGAAATAATGTTGTCCTTTCTAGAAAAGCTGTATTAGAAAGAATTAATTCAGCTGAAAAGGTTGAGTTGTTAAAAAATCTTGATGAAGGACAGATTGTTAAAGGCATTGTAAAAAACTTAACTGATTATGGCGCTTTTGTTGACCTAGGAGGTCTTGATGGTCTTTTACATATCACAGATATTTCTTGGTCCAGAGTCACAAATCCATCAGAGGTTTTGAGTCTTGGTCAAGAAATTGACGTTAAAATTTTAAGTTTTGATAAAGAAAAGCTTCGTGTTTCATTAGGGCTTAAGCAAATTCAGAATGATCCATGGGAAACAATTGAAGGAAAATATTCTGTTGGGGGTATATATGAGGCTACAGTTTCCAACTTAACTGACTATGGATGTTTTGCAGAGCTTGAGCAAGGTGTAGAGGGATTAATACATTTATCTGAGTTAGATTGGACTAATAAGAATATTCATCCATCCAAGGTTGTTGATTTAGAAGAAAAAATCAAAGTAATGGTTTTAGAAATAGACCATGATAAGAGAAGAATTTCACTAGGATTAAAACAAACTAAACCTAATCCTTGGAAAGAGTTTGCAAATAAGCATGGGTTGGGTGATTCCGTGGAAGGTAGTATTAAATCTGTAACTGATTTTGGTATTTTTGTTGGCCTAGAAGGGGAAATCGATGGCTTAATCCATCTTTCAGATATTACTGAAGATGAAAACCCTGCTGAGGCAATGGAGAATTATAAAAAAGGAGACAAGCTCTCTTGTATTATCTTTGGAATAGATGCTGAAAGAGAAAGAATTTCACTCAAGCTCAGTGCTTAATTTATTTACAATATATAAATTAAGAAATAAATTGATCAAACAGACTAATTGCCCAGGTGGTGGAATTGGTAGACACAAGGGACTTAAAATCCCTCGAAGGCAACTTCGTGCCGGTTCAAGTCCGGCTCTGGGCACCATCACACTAGATTCTTCATGATTAAATTCCTTAATCTCAATTCTGATCGGCCATATATTCATTTTAAGAATCTGTATAACCAAGCTTTAGAAAATAATCAAAAAGGTATAGAGGCAATTTCTGTTTCATCATATGATCAGAAAAAAAATGAGGTTGAAGCAAGATATGTGAATCTCAAATATATTGTTGATAATGAATGGATATTTTTTTCAAACTATAATTCACCTAAAGCACATCAGTTCAAATCTCACAGACAAGTCTCTGTTCTTATTTATTGGGCTAGTATTAATGTGCAAATCAGAATGAAAGCAAAAATCTCCAAGACATCTGCAGAATTTTCTGATGAGCATTTCCATGGTAGAACCAAAGAAAAAAATGCATTGGCTATAAGTTCCAATCAATCTGAGGTAACCAAATCGCATGCAGAAGTTGCAAAAAACTTTCATTCCACAATGAAATCTATGAAAGCTGATACATCAAGACCAAATTCATGGGGAGGTTATTCTTTTGTTCCATATTATTTTGAGTTTTGGCAAGGCCATGAAAACAGATTAAACAAAAGGCAAGTCTTCGCACAGCATAAAAATAAATGGGACGAGCGATTACTTCAACCATAATGATGTTTTCTTTTTATGAATAATGCTATAAAATCCACAACAATGTTAAATCGTTTAACAATTTATTCCTTAAATCAAAGTCACTTTGATTAATCTTTCTCATTATATATAAGGTCTTTAGCCATTGCTTTGAAGAAAAAATCTACTACTCCAATAAATGACAAAATCAATGCAAAAGAGGTGATGTTAATTAGTTCTGATGGAGAGAAAATTGGATTATTAAGTATTGATAAAGCCTTAGAAGAGGCTCAAAAAAAGAGTCTTGATTTAGTTCAAGTTTCTTCTTCTGATGCGCACCCAGTAGTTTGCAAGTTACTAGATTTTGGTAAATTTCAATTTGAAAAGAAAAAAAGCACCGGCGGAACAAAAAAACCTAAAAAACAATCACTAAAAGAGATTAAGTTTCGACCAACTACTGATACGGGTGATTACAATATTAAATTAAAAAAGATAAAAAGCTTTATTAATGACGGAGATAAGACTAAAATCAGCGTTCGATTCAGAGGTAGAGAGATTTTAAATAGTAATTTGGGTCTTGATCTTCTTAATCGTGTGAGAGAAGACCTTCAAGATATTGCTCAAGTTGATCAAGAGCCCTCTCTTGAAGGTAGGCAGCTATTAATGGTTCTCTCAAAAATAAGAAAGAAATAATTAATTATGGGCTATAAACTAAAAACACACTCAAGCGCTAAAAAGCGTTTTAAAGCTACTGGAAGTGGCCTCAAAAGAAGAAGTGCATCTCGAGCACATATTTTGGCTAAACAAACAACTAAAAGAAAGCGCCATAATCGCGGAATGATTAAGATGCATGATGAAACAAAAAAGATAGCTCAAAAACTTTTATATAACATTTAAATATTATGCCAAGAGTAACAAAAGCATTAGCAGCAAAAGCAAAACATAAGAAAATACTTAAAGCGACTAAAGGTCACTACGGCGCAAGAAGTAGGCTATTTAAGACTGCCAAGCAATCCAATGTTAAAGCCTTGCAATATGCTTTTAGAGATAGAAGAAATAAAAAAAGAACTTTCCGCTCTCTATGGATTTCAAGAATCTCAGCAGCCTTAATTCCTCTAGAAATTTCCTATAGTAGATTTATTAATCAACTTTCAAAGGCAAATATAAAATTAGACAGAAAATCTTTAGCTGGTATAGCATACTCTGATCCTGATACTTTTAAGAAAATCGTAGAAAAAGTCAGGGTATAATGTTCTCATGCAAATCCCTCAGGATTTAATTGAAACAGCCGCACTCAAGTTAAAATCCGTTCAATCAGAGGCTGAATTCTTTCAACTAAGATCTCAATATCTTGGTAAAAAATCTTTTGTAATTTCTGCATTTTCAAAACTTAGAGATCTTGATTCAGAATCAAAGATAGCTGCAGCGAAAGAACTCAATATTCTTAAAAACAAACTTACAACTTTATTTGAAACATCGCTTACAGCTATTGGGGATAAAAGTGATCTATATAAATTAGATGTTACTCTTCCCGCCGATCCTTTTCATGTTGGTTCCGAGCATCCAATTACAAAAATTTTACAAAAAGTTATTACTCATTTTATTACATTGAATTATCAGGTTTTTTCTGGAAATGAGATAGAAACTGATTTCTATAATTTTGAGGCATTAAACTTTCCAGAGAATCACCCTGCAAGACAAATGCATGATACTTTTTATCTTAATTCAGATAACAAAAATGAATATTTGCTAAGGACACATACTTCTAATACTCAAATTCATTCAATGCTCAAAGAAGATCTGCCTTTATACATGTTGTCTCCTGGAAGGGTTTATAGATGTGATTCTGACAATACTCATCTTCCGATGTTTACTCAAATAGAAGGTTTAGTCGTTGATGAGGGCGTTACATTTGGTGATTTAAAGGGAATCTTAATTGATTTCTTGGAAGATTTCTTTAATGAGAAGATGGAGGTTAGGTTCAGACCTTCTTATTTTCCATTTACAGAACCTTCAGCAGAGGTGGATATTAAATTTAGAAAAAGGGAATGGTTAGAAATTCTAGGTTG
>CAYUHD010000017.1:6923-24251 GCA_964444385.1 uncultured Gammaproteobacteria bacterium | reverse complement strand
TGCTTGCTGACTTTGGTGCAAATGTAAACATCCTTGTGCAAGCCCCACACCCCTTGCTCCTATTGCAGGTCTAGCTTGATTGAAGCCAAGCATGGCTGTTTTAAAACCTGTTCTTTCCTCTCCGATTTGGTTTTCGATAGGAACACGGCAATTTTCAAAGACAAGTTCGCAAGTTGGAATTCCTCTCATTCCCATTTTTCTTTCGTGTCTACCTATTTGGAAACCTTCAGAATTTGTTGGGACAATTAAAAAAACCAATCCTTCAGAAATAGTCATTTTGCCACTTTTCCCACATTATGCCTCGGCAACTTCGGGCAGTGTTTTTGAAGAGGTAACTAAAAGACTATCAAAAGACTGGGTGATTCCTTCATTTAAATTTATATCGCAATATTACGATAATTCATCATTTTTAGATGCTTGGGTGGATACAGCAAAAAACTTTAATCTTTCAGATTATGACAAGGTCATATTTAGCTACCATGGCTTGCCTAATTCTCAAGTAGATAAAGTTTATCAAGATAAGCAATGTGATGGTAAGAATTGTGAGCATGAGATTAATGTGAAAAATTATTTTTGTTATAAAGCCACAGTTTATGAAACTTCTAAACTTCTAGCTGATAAATTAGTTCTTTCTAGAGATAAATATGAAGTTACATTCCAGTCTCGCTTAACAAACAATTGGCTTGAACCTTTCACCGATGAAGTATTGAAGTCCTTTCCCAGAAAAGGCATAAAGAAAGTGCTTGTTTTTTCCCCTGCGTTTACTGCGGATTGTCTTGAAACCGTTATTGAAATTGGATATGAATATAAAGAACTTTTTATTGAAGCTGGCGGTCAAACCTTGGATTATGTTCCCTCATTAAATTTTTCAGATGCTTGGGTTCAAGCTATTATAGATATTGTAAACTCAAAATAAGGATAAGGATGTTTAAAGAAGATGTTTTAAAGGGAAAGAAAATATTGGTCACAGGTGGAGGGACTGGTTTAGGCAAAGAAATGTCAGAACATTATGTTAAGCATGGTGCCGAGGTAGTTATTTGCGGAAGACGAGAGAGCGTTCTTGCCGACACAGCTGCAGAATTTAAAGAAAAATATGGATCAACTGTTCGTTATCAACCCTTAGATATTCGCTCTCCTCAAGATGTTGAAGATTTTATTGATACTATTTTTCAAGAAGGACCTCTTCATGGTTTAGTTAATAACGCGGCAGGCAACTTTATTTCGCCAACAAAAGATTTATCTGCGAGAGGTTTTGATGCTATTGCAAATATAGTATTTCATGGAACATTTTATGTAACTAATGCAGTTGGTAAAAAATGGCTTGAGCAAAAAATAAAAGGATCAATTATTTCTATTCTTGCTACATGGGTTTGGACAGGTTCTCCTTTTGTTGTCCCTTCAGCTATGTCAAAATCTGCACTTAATACCATGACAAAATCTCTTGCAGTTGAATGGGGACCATTTGGAATAAGGATAAATGCTATTGCACCTGGCCCATTTCCAACAGAAGGGGCTTGGGCACGACTTAACCCTAAAGGAGCTTTTGACAATTCTGGCTCAATGAGCACTATTCCAATGGGAAGATTGGGTAAAATGGGTGAATTGCAAAATCTAGCAACTTTTTTAATGGCAGATGGATGTGAATACTTAACGGGTCAAACAATAGCGCTTGATGGAGCTCAGTATCTTTCAGGTGGAGGTACTTTTTCACAACTTTCAAAAATGTCAGAGGATGATTGGTCTGATATTAGGAGCATGATTAAAAAAACTAATGATTCAGATAAACAAAAAAGATCAACATAGAATATAATTTTTTCTTAACTTAGAGTTTCCTTTAACTGATAGACTATATAACCAATAAATGTAAGAGGTATAAAAATGGAAGATCAACAAATGCAAGATATTCTTAAAAAACAAAGAGCTTATTTTATAAAGAACGGCCCGCCATCTTATAACTTAAGAATTGATCGATTAGATCGAATGAAAACATTGATTATGGAGAATCGCTATAAGATAGTAGATGCATTGAATGAAGATTTTGGAGTTAGATCCAAAAATCAGTCTATGGCTACAGACGTGTATACAATTATTCCAAGTATAGAGTATGCCAAGAAAAATCTAAAAAAATGGATGGCTGGCTCAAAAAGAAAAGCAAATTTTCCACTAGGTTTATTGGGAGCTAAAGCTTCAGTAGATTATGAGCCGCTTGGAACAGTCGGAATGATTTCCCCATGGAATTTTCCTATATTCCTAACTTTTTCTCCTGCAGCTTCAATTTTTGCAGCTGGTAATCAGATCATGCATAAACCAAGTGAGTATACTGAACAAACGGCGACTTTACTGAAAGAACTTTGTGATGCTGCTTTTGACGAAGAAGAATTTGCAACCATATTAGGTGGCCCAGAAGTGGGATCAACTTTTGCCCAACAAAAATTTGATCATCTTTTATACACTGGAAGTGGTGCAGTTGCTAAGCACATTATGAGAGCTGCCTCAGAAAATCTAGTCCCAGTAACCCTAGAGCTTGGTGGCAAATCTCCAGTCATAGTTAGCAACACAGCTGATAGTGTTACAGCAGCTAAAAGGATTATGCTTGGTAAAACAATGAATGCTGGTCAGATCTGTCTAGCTCCAGATTATGTGATGGTTCATTCAGAAAAGAAAGATGAGCTTGTTTCTGGTATGAAAGATGCCGTTGCTGATTTTTATCCAGATTTAAAGCACAACGATGATTACACATCTATCGTCAATCAAAAACATTATGATCGCCTACAAGGCTTATTAACTGATGCAAAACAAAAAGGTGCTGAAATTGATGAGATCAATCCTGCTAATGAGGATTTCTCGCAGCAAGAAGCTTTTAAAATTCCCCCAACACTTGTCTTAAATCCAACTGATGATATGGAAATTATGAAAGAAGAGATTTTTGGCCCATTATTACCTATTAAAGAGTTTACTGAGATTGATGAGACTATTTCTTACGTTAATGGCAATGAAAAACCTTTAGGCCTATATTATTTTGGATCAAATAAAAATGAAGAAGATCGTGTTCTAACTAGAACATCATCTGGTGGAGTGACTGTTAATGATGTGTTAGGTCATATTCAGCAGGAAGATCTTCCATTTGGTGGTGTTGGACCTTCAGGTATCGGAAGTTATCACGGAGAAGAAGGATTTAAGACCTTCAGTAATGCAAAAGCAGTTTATAAGCAAATTGGTTCAAGATTTGATAAGTTACTATCTGCAATTCGACCTCCTTATAAAGGCGATATTGAAAAGGTGCTTAAGCAGATAACTTAATTGATATGACTGGATTGCCTATTTACTTGGGCTACAAGTATTTTCGATCTAAGAAGGGTGCATTTGCATCCTTCACTTCTTTAATGGCTATTGCTGGTTTATCTTTAGGCGTTGCAGCTTTAGTTATAGTGCTGTCTGTTATGAATGGCTTCGAAAAAGAATTACAAACTAGGGTTCTTGGTGTTGTGCCTCAACTTATTATTCGTTCAAATGAAAGCATAGAAAATTATGAAGAGTTGATGCCAAAAATAATCAACTCAAATATCTTAACTGTTAGTCCTTATATTGAAACTCAAGGATTGATGAGTGCTAAAAATAGATCAAGAGGTGTCTTTATCACTGGAATTCAGCCTGAATTAGAAGGCTCAATGTCTATTCTTCCTCAATATCTGATAGATGGATCATTAAATAATCTTTCCTCTAAAAAGGGAGTTGTCATAGGTGCTTGGTTATCAAGATATTTGGGAGTAGAAATTGGCGAAGTCATCAACATTACTACAACTAATCTGCGTTCTTCAATTTTAGGTACTTTTCCTAGAACTTTTTCTTTAGAGGTCGTTGGTATTTTTGAGCTTAAAGCAGAGCTAGATCAATCACTTGTTTTAATTCATCATGATCTTGCAGCAAATATTCTTAATCTCCCGATCGGATCAACACAAGGCATTAGAGTTAAGACTAATGATCTATTTAAAGCAAATTCAATTGGATTCAGTCTTTTGGCACAACCCGAGCTAGATAACAGTAATTACTATTTTACTTCATGGCAGCAAACTCATGGAACTTTATTTCAAGCTATTAAACTAGAAAAAAGATTAATTACTCTTATGCTTTTTTTAATTATAACTGTAGCAGCGTTTAATATTCTCTCGACTTTAGTCATGACAGTTAAAACTAAAGAGAAGGAAATAGCGATCTTAAAGACCATGGGTTGTTCAAAAGTTCAATTAACATTTATTTTTTTAACTTTGGGATTAATTATTGGTCTTATGGGGACATTCACTGGTTTATTGATAGGTCTTCTCGTAACACCAAATATTGATGCACTTATAAACTTTATAGAAACATTAAGTGACAGAAGTTTAATGGATAGTTACTTTATTAATTACTTTCCTTATGAGTTTAGATTCTCACAACTTTGTTATATTTGCTTTTCTGTATTAGCAATGAGCTTGCTTTTTTCTTATTTCCCAGCGGCAAGAGCTGCAAAATTGAACCCTGTTACCATTTTGCGCCATGAATAAACTTTTAGCGTCTAATCTTTCTAAGATTTATTCTTCAGCCGGGCATCAGATAGAGGTGCTTTCTGATATTTCAATTACCATAAAGCAGGGTGAAGCAATTGGAGTTATTGGCGCATCTGGCAGCGGAAAAACAACTTTATTACAAATTCTTGCAGGTCTAGAGATGCCTGATCAAGGCGAGATTTACTTTAATGATATTAATTTATCTAAAAATAATGCTGAAAAATTTAATTCTATGAGAAATAAATTATTTGGATATGCTTATCAATTTCATTATTTACTGGATGATTTGACCGTATTTGAAAATTGCAATTTAGTTTTTAAAATAGCTAATTCCAAAAATATCGTGAAAAATTTTCAAATAATCATGCAAATACTTAATGAGCTGGGAATATCTCAATTAAAGGATAGTTATCCTTTCATGCTCTCTGGGGGTGAAAGGCAGCGTGTGGCCATTGCTAGAGCTATTGTTCATCAACCAATGTTTGTTTTAATGGATGAGCCAACTGGTAATTTAGATCATGAAAATGCTGAAATAATTCAAGATTTAACTATTAATTTAGCAAAAGACCACAACATAGGGATTGTCGTTGCAACTCACGATTTAAAATATGCTGGTAAACTGGATGCAGTATTTCGCATAGAAAATGGAGCATTGAAGTCAACTTAAAATGAATAATTTATTAATATCTGGTGGATGGTTTATATGGCCTTTGCTTGTTTGCTCTATTTTGCTTATCTCCATAGTCCTTGAAAAACTTTGGTTCCTTCAAAGAAGATTAGTTGCACCAAAAGGCTTGCTAAGACAGGTACAAAATCTAATTAAGAAAGATTCCTTTAATTCTGAAAATCAACAGGAAATCGCAGCTACCTCTCAATTAGGAGATTTACTTCAACATTGTTACCAATATCGATCTGATTCAAGAGAATTTATTGAAATTAAGGCTGAAGAAAAGGCTTCAGAAATTGAATTAGTTTTAGAACGCAATCTCTCTTTGTTAAGTACAATTGCTAGCATCAGCCCTTTATTAGGTCTTTTGGGCACAGTAGTAGGGATGATTACAGTATTTAGCAATATTGATGTAAATGGCACAGCAAATACAGATCTGCTTGCTGCCGGAATATCAGAAGCCTTAATCACAACAGCCTTTGGGTTAATAATCGCTGTTCCAGCAATAGTGTTTTATAGATATTTTGAACAAAAAACTGTAATCCTAATGTCTGTTTTACAGGTTAATACTTCATTATTTTTAGATTTTCTATTTAAAAAATGAAATTTTATAGTCATAAAGAGCGTGCCTTAACTGTAGAGATTACTCCTCTAATTGATATTGTTTTCCTGCTAGTAATTTTTTTTGTTGTTACTTCTAAAATTGAAACAAACCAATACCTAACCCTAGATCTTCCCGAATCTAAATCTTTTGCATCATCTATATCAAATAGTGGTCAAAATATTATTTTATTAGAATCCGGAATATTAATTATAAATAATCAAGAATTTGCTATAGCTGATATTGATCAAATGCTTGTTGGTGTCAATGCTACATACTCAAAATCAGAAGTTATAGTTCTTTCCATAGAAAGCAGAGCCTTTCATGAATGGGTAATTAGATTAATGGATGGTTTGCAGCAACTGGGATTTCAAAATCTACAGATTAAAACTTATACTGATTAGCCATGAACCCTTTAAAAAGACTGTTCTCGTATACTCTTAGGTTTAAATTTTCATTTATTTTAAGCATCTTTGGGTTCATTATTTTTGCTTCTGCTGATATTGCAGCTGTAGAATGGATTCGAAGAATTATTGAATACATCAATTCAGATCAAGAAGATTTTAGTATTTATCTTGTACTGGCATTAATTTTTATAGCAATAGGTCGTGGCACTGGATTTTTTGTTGGGAATTATTTTATGTCGAGAGTTGGCTTTGGTATTGTGCATGATTTTAGATCTGAACTTTTTACGAAGTTAATTAACTTGCCAAAAAATTTCTTTGATCAAAATCAATCTGGCCAACTCATTAATAGAATTACCTTCACCACCACTCAGGTTTCTGGTGCAGCATCAAATGCAATTAAAACTTTTGTAAGAGAAGGATTTCTCTTAGTAGGATTGCTTGCTTATATGTTTACCTTAAATTGGAAGTTAACATTACTTTTATTAATAACCACACCATTTATAGCATTAATAGTTTATGTTGCTGGACGCCGTTTAAGAAAGTTAGCTAAAACTATTCAAACAGCTATGGGTGATGTAACTCATCTTGCATCTGAGGCCGTGGATGGAAATCTTGAAATTAAATCTTTTAATGCTGAAAAATATGAGAAAGATAGATTTTCTGATGCCAATGCATCTAATAAAAATCAAAACTTAAAGTTAGAAGCAACCAGCAATTTAGCCACACCAATTATTCAGCTATTAGTTTCAGTTTCTCTATCAATAGTTGCTTATTTTGCCTTGGGATCCCAACTTGGGATAGAACTAAGCGCAGAAGACTTTGTTGCTTTTATTACAGCGGCTGGCCTAATGGCTAAACCTATTCGACAACTTTCCAATATAAATGCTGTAATTCAAAAAGGATTAGCAGCTGCGGTAGAAATTTTTGATCAGCTAGATACAAAAGAAGAAGAAGATATCGGTGAGGTGGAATCACTTATTGTAGGGAAAATAGAGTTTTCAGATGTAAGTTTTTCCTACAATTCTAAAGAAGCAGTTCTCAGTAATTTAAGTTTTCAAATCTCACAGAATGAAACTGTTGCAATAGTTGGAAAATCTGGTTCTGGTAAATCCACCATTGCTAATTTGTTATCAAGATTTTATTCAAATTTTAATGGATCAATTTCTATAGATGGAGTTAGCATTCGTGACTATCAGTTATCTCACCTTCGCAAATCTATATCAATAGTTAATCAATCCCCAACACTATTCAATGACACTATTGAAAAAAATATTGCTTATGGTGAAAATCAAATTGATCAAGACAAATTACAAGAAGCAGCCGATATCTCAGGCTGCACTGAATTTATTTCAAGACTTCCTGAAGGATATAATTCTGAAATAGGCGATGACGGTGTATTGCTCTCTGGAGGTCAACGCCAACGCATAGCAATTGCTCGAGCGTTTTATAAAGATTCTCCAATTATCATTTTAGATGAGGCAACCTCTGCATTAGACAATGAGTCTGAATTAATTGTACAAGAGGCAATTGAAAAATTAATTAATAATAGAACAACAATCGTTATTGCTCATAGATTATCAACAATTGAAAATGCAGATAAGATTTTGGTTTTAGATCAAGGATCTGTAGCAGAATCAGGCAGCCATTCTAATTTATTAAAAAATGATGGAATATATAAAAGTCTCTATCAAAATAAATTTCATGATTCTGATGATCAAATTAAATCTTCTAAAAAATCTGTGGGTCAGGAATTTCTCCCTACATTCACTGAGGACCCTATACAGCATGGTTATTTGATTGATGCTTGGTATAAAAAAAGTTTTTGGCTTTATCTTTTCATACCTTTCACTTTTTTATTTTCCTTAATAATTAAGATGCGAAAGAACTCTTATATCAAGAACCCTAAGAAAGTTTGGAATTCCCCAATACCTATTGTTGTTGTTGGCAATATCTCAATGGGTGGCACTGGAAAAACGCCGTTAGTTAAATTTTTAGCTTCAGAGTTAGCTAAGAAAGGTTTTAAACCAGGATTAGTTAGCAGAGGTTACGGTGGCAAATATTCAGGAACACTTGAAGTAACATCTGAGACTACTTATAAACAAACGGGTGATGAGGCTCAAATTTTAGCTAAATTAAATATTCCCTTTTATATAGATAAAAATAGATCGAGAGCTGCTAAAAAACTTCAGGAAAAACATGATGTTGATGTGATTATTTCTGACGACGGACTTCAGCATTATGCTATGGGACGGGATGTTGAAATTGCTGTGATTGATGGAGCCAGAAGGCTTGGAAATGGTTTGGCCTTCCCAGCTGGTCCATTAAGAGAACCAAAATCTAGACTCAAAGAAGTTGATTATATTGTAAATAATGGTGGCCCAACAGAAGGAGATGAGATTCTTATGTCTTTAAGTCCGGCTAAATTTATACACTTAAATTCAGGAAAAGAATATTCAATTGATAAGTGGCCTATGCACAACCAGGTTCATGCAATAGCAGGGTTAGGCAATCCAAATAGATTTTTTGATTTATTATTGAGACTGGGTTTTGAATTTGATAAAAGCCCATTTCCTGATCACCATAAATATAATAAGAGAGACTTATATTATCTTGATCATCTTCCGATATTAATGACCGAGAAAGATGCAGCTAAATGTAAACATTTTAATAATTCTAAGATTTGGTATTTAAGTATCGAATCTAAAATTGAATCTCAGTTTATAGATAGACTTGAGGAGAAGCTTAATGATAGATAAAGACATTTTAAATCTTATGGCTTGTATCAGATGTAAATCTAAGTTAATTGATAAAGAAGATTATTTAGCATGTATTCAGTGTAATATTGGCTATCCAATTGAAGATGATATCCCAAGAATGTTAGAAGACAGCATATTTTCTTTGGATGAATGATCACTTTGTAATTATTGTTCCAGCTAGATCTGGTTCAACTCGTTTACCAAACAAACCATTAGCCATGATTAATGGACGTAGTTTAATATCTCGGGTTATAGATTTAGCAAAATCCTCTAAAGCTGCAGATTTATATATTGCGACAGATAGCAATGAAATTAAACAACATGTCGAGTCCTCAGGTACTAATGTTGTAATGACTTCTTCAAATCATATTTCTGGAATGGATAGAATTGCTGAAGCTGCAACTATACTTGATTTGGATAGCGATACATCTATTGTCAACTTACAAGGAGATGAACCCTTTATGCCGGTTGAAATCATCAATCAATTGCCAACCTTTTTAAATAATGAAATCCCTATATCAACAGCTTGCATTAAATTTACAAATGAAATTGATCTAAATAGTCCGAATGAAGTAAAAGTTACCAGATCTCTTTCGAAGAGGGCTATGTATTTTTCTCGATCCGTCATACCGAATCCATTTACTTCAGATTATCAAAACTACCTGAAGCATCTTGGTATATATTCTTATAAAAATAAAACTTTGCAAAAACTAAGTAAATTAAATCCCTCTTCAAATGAGGAGATTGAAAAATTAGAACAATTAAGATTTTTAGACAATGGTTTTAATATTTTTGTTCAAGATTATGAATGTAAAGCCCCAATAGGTATTGATACTCCAGAGGACCTAGAAGCAGCCATAAAATTTGCCAAGAATAATGATTGATTATGAATATTTCTAATTCTTTTGGTTTAAAAGTTACTGCTAAAAATTTTGTTAACATTAATCATGCTGATGATTTATCATCACTTAACTCAATTAGTGAGAGGAACTTATTAATCCTTGGAGCTGGAACAAATGTAATTTTAAATGATTATTTTGATGGAACGATCATCAAGATTAATTTAAAAGATATAAAAATTTATGAAGATTATGTCTCAGTTGGTGCAGGGGTTGATTGGGGAGATCTTATTGAATTTTGTTTATCTAATGAACTCTATGGAATAGAAAACCTTACTCATATTCCTGGATCTGTTGGTGCAGCACCAGTTCAAAATATTGGAGCTTATGGTGTTGAGATAAGTTCTTATATTATAAGTGTTGAATGTTTTAATCTTACTTCCAAAATTTTTGAAACTCTTCATAAAGATGAATGTAAGTTTTCATACCGCGACTCAATTTTTAAATCAAAAAATCATATTATTATACGGATCAACTTTTCATTTGATAAAAATTTTGAACCTAATACATCTTATCCAGCATTAGCTAATTTTTTACTTAATAATTCTATTGAAACCACCTCTTTAACACCAAGAACTCTATCTGAGTCTATTAAGAAAATTAGAAATTCTAAATTACCAGATCCTAGAATTGAGCCAAATGTTGGGAGTATATTCAAAAACCCCATCGTTAAAATTAAAGATTTTGACAATGATTTTTTAATTGATCATAGATGGGACCAAGAAGAGGGTATGACTAAGTTGAGCGCAGCAAGACTTATTGAACTTATTAAATCTGAATTAAATATTCCTGATACTTTACGTTTGCATGAAAAACATTCTCTTGTGCTTGTGAATAATGGAGGAGCAACATTTAATGAGGTAGTAAAGCTTTTATCCCAAATTCAAGATAAAATTTCTAAACAATTCAACATTCAGTTAATTGTTGAGCCTGAAATTATTTCATCATAATGTTTTTATCAGCAGCCATTGCTCATTTGTTGGCCGTCATGTCCCCTGGACCGGATACAGCAATTATTTTACAGCAATCCTTAACACGTGGTCGCGGTCAAGGTATTTTGACAGCTCTGGGCATTGGTTTTGGAATATTCGTTCATTGTTTATTTGCCATTTCAGGAATTTCTTTATTAATTTATAGCACTGAAGAGGCTAAGTTTTTTATTAAGTCTATTGGCGCAATGTACTTACTTTATCTTGGAATTAGCTTTTTTATCTTTAATAAATCGAGTAGCTCTAGCGCCAGTGAGAAAAAAGTTTTATTGCAAAATCCCTTTTTTATTGGACTCATAACAAACTTATTAAATATAAAAGCATTTTTATTTACAGTTTCTTTGTTCTCATTTATAGATTTAGACTCTAATTCTTTTATGTCAATTATTTATGTGTTGTATTTTCCATTAATAACAGCGGGATGGTTCTCTTTTGTAAGCTTTGCATTAACTCATGATTCGATGGGGGATATTTTTAATAAGTACTCTGATAACATTCAATTTGTATCTTCAGCATTTATTGCTGGATTAGGATTGTTAATATTAATTCAAACATTATATGGACTTCGCTGAGCTTCAAAATACTGTAAATTCTATTAAGGAAAAATTCCCCCCGGTACACCTATGGAATCCTGATTTATGTGAGGGTGTTGAAATGAACATAGATAGAGAAGGCAATTGGTTTTATCAGGGTTCGATTATTGGCAGGGAAAAGTTAAAGATTTTATTTTCTAGAATTTTAAAATTTGAAAACGGTAATTATTATCTGGTGACACCTGTTGAGAAAATTCTTGTAAATGTTGATATAGCTCCATACATGATTATTGATTATGAGGTTGATTCGTCAAGTGAAAAGATTATTTTAAAAACGAATTTAGACTTATCTATACCATTAGATAAAGAGCACATAATGGAACTTAAGAAAATCGGAGATGAGTTGATACCATTTGTTCAAGTTAGAGATAATATCGAGGGTTTTGTTTCTCGCTCTGTTTACTACTCATTAATTGAGATAGCTATTTGCCAAGGAAACCCAACTTCAAATAAGCTAACCTTAAAGAGCTTTGATCATGTGTTTAGTTTAGGTGAAATGAGGTAATTAAATTAATTCGCTTTCAATCCATTCATTGATATATTTCTCAAGTATATCAAGTGGCAATGCTCCTCTTTTAAGAACTTCATGATGAAAGTCTTTGATATTAAAGTTATTACCAAGCTCAGATTCAGCTTTTGCTCTGAGCTCAAGTATCTTTAATTGCCCAATTTTGTACGCGAGAGCTTGCCCGGGCCAGTTAATATATCTATCTACTTCATTCATAACATCTTGTTTCGTTTTAGCTGAGTTATCTAGAAAGTAATTAATAGCGTCCTGTCTGCTCCAATTAAAATAATGCATTCCGGTATCTACCACTAATCTAATTGCTCTCCACATGTCATAGGTTAGTTGACCAAATCTAGAATAGGGGTCTTTATAAAGCCCTAGATCATACCCAAGTCTTTCACTATAGAGGCCCCAACCTTCAACAAATGCAGTAATACCTCCATATTTTCTAAAATTAGGTAGATCAAGTTCCATCGCTAGTGCTATTTGTAAATGGTGACCTGGCATTGCCTCGTGAACACTCAGGACCTCAATTTCATATTTAGGTCTGACTTCTGGTCTATATAAGTTTACATAGTAATATCCAGCCCGGGATCCATCTGCAGCTGGTCTTTGGTAGTAAGCGGTGGTTGTATCAGGAGCACTTTCAATTGGAATAGGTTTTAATCCATATGGCATTGATGGGAGAATTTTAAAGAGTTTAACTAGCTCTGGATCAATTCTTTTTGATGTTGCTAAATATGACTCGAATAATTCATCGGATGTTTCATAGTAAAACTTTGGATTTGTTCGCAAATCATCAAGGAAGGATTTAAATGAGCCATTCCAATTTACTTCTTTAATAATTGTATCCATTTCATTTCTAATTCTTGCAACTTCTGCCAAGCCTATTTCATGAATTTCTTTAGGCGTAAGGTTTGTTGTTGTGAACTTTCTTGCTAAGAACTCATAATATTTTTTACCATCTTTTATCTCTTTTATTCCTATGGAATTTCGGCAGGCAGGTAAATATTCATCTTTAAAAAATCTATGAAGCTTTAAATAAGCTGGAATAACCTTAATTTTGATAACGTTGAGCGCTAGGTTTTGAATCTCTTCAACTTCTTTACTATTAATAGATCTGTCTACCTCTAAAAAAGCCTTATAAAAAGGACTATCTTTAGGTTCAACAAATGACTGCAATTTTATTTGCTTGTAGACTTTTTTCATTAGAAATCTTGGAGGGACAATATTTTCATCTATACCTATTTTTGCTTTAGCAATTGCTGCATCAACTAATACATCAATTTTTGAAATTCTTTCTATCCAATCAAGATAATGCTGTTTGGTTCTAAGTGGTACAACGCTAGTAGTTTCATGCTGTAATTGGATGCCGCCTCTATGACTAAAAGGTATTAAAAATGTTTTGTATATATGCCCTTCTATAGAATTTTCATATTGCTTTTTAAACAAGGAATAATTGACTTTATTTTCCTCAGTGAAATCATCTATATTTAATTTCTCTAGTTGGCTTAATACATTAAGTTCGTGTTGATGATCTAAATATATTTTTTTAACTGAAGTATCGGACCATTCAGTATTAAAAGTGAGATCGCCCATACTCGAAGCATAGACAGGATTATCAGAAATTATTTTTGACCATTCAGAGTCTACCAATGATTTAAAATTAGTTTGAGGTGATTCAGATGCACACCCAGCTATCAGAATCAGTAATGTATATTTTTTAAATTTAAGCATTACATATTAGGGTAGTTTGGACCACCAGTTCCTTCAGGAGTGACCCAAGTGATATTTTGTGAGGGGTCTTTAATATCACATGTTTTGCAGTGCACACAGTTCTGGCCATTTATTACAAATTCAGGCCCAGATTTTTTCTCAATTACTTCATACACCCCAGCAGGACAATATCTTTGAGCAGGTTCATCATATATAGGAAGATTTTGCAAAATAGGGATAGATGAATCTTTCAATATTAAGTGACAAGGCTGATCTTCTTCATGGTAAGTATTAGAGAGAAAAACAGAGCTAAGTTTATCAAAGCTAACAACACCATCAGGTTTAGGGTATTTAATAATTGGCATTTCTGAAGCTGGTTTTAAGCAAGCATGATCTGGAGTTGTGTGACGCAGTGTAAAAGGAAGATTGCCTCTAAAAATTAATTGATCAATTGCATTAAATACAGCGCCAATTAAGGATCCAAATTTATGAAACAGTGGCCCAAAATTTCTGGATTTATGTAATTCTGTTTGAATCCAACTATTAGCTATTAAATCATCAAATCCAAGAGCGTCTCCTGATTCTATGTTATTAAAAATTGTTTCAGCAGCAATCATTCCTGATTTCATAGCAGTGTGAGATCCTTTAATTTTAGAAAAATTTAATGTCCCAGCATTATCTCCAACAAGAACTCCACCAGGGAATTCCATGCTTGGAAGTGATTGAATGCCTCCCTTGATTAGTGCTCTTGCTCCATATGTTAAGCGCTCACCACCTTCAAGATATTTGCGAATAGATGAATGTGTTTTCCATGTTTGAAATTCATCAAAAGGGCTCAAATGTGGATTTTCATAATCAAGAGGTACTACATAGCCTAAGTAAACTTCATTGTTATCAGCATGATAAAGGTAAGAACCTGCTGGTGTATTTTTTGCACTTGGCCATCCATTTGTATGGATTACCAATCCATCTTCATGTAATCCATCTTTAATTTTCCAAACTTCTTTAAAACCAATACCATATTGTTGAGGATCTTTATCTTTAGCTAACCCATACTTTTTAATCAATTGTTTTCCTAAGTGACCTCTGCAGCCTTCACCAAAAATTGTGTACTTAGCTTTAATATCAATACCAGCTTCAAATCCAGATTTTTGTTCGCCATTTAACCCAATACCCATATCACCAGTTCTTACCCCTACAACCTTATTGTTTTCATATAAGATTTCACTAGCAGGAAATCCAGGAAAGATTTCTATTCCCATATTTTCTGCTTGAGTTGCTAACCATCTGCAAAGATTACCAAGGCTTGTTACATAATTTCCATGATTATTCATTGGGGGCATTACGAAAGAGGGGATCGATAAGCTAAATTTTTTAAAGAGAAACATTAGTTTATCTTTTTTCACTGGCACGTTTAATGGACAGTTTTTGTCTTTCCAGTCTGGTATTAGTTCATTTAGAGCCGTTGGCTGAAAAACATTTCCAGAAAGAATATGAGCACCTATTTCAGAACCTTTTTCAAGTAAACAAATTTCTAATGATTTTTTATTTTCTTTGGCGAGTTGCGCTAGTTTTATGGCAGCACTTAATCCTGATGGGCCACCCCCAACAATGACAACATCATATTCCATTACCTCTCTTTCCATGAATTTGCTCCCTCTTTTTTTAGTGGTAAAAAAACATTACAATTATATCCCGTACATAACCATCGAACGAATAATATTATATTAAACGAGCCTTATATATGAAAATTGTAGTACCTATAAAACGAGTTGTTGATTATAACGTTAAAGTTAGACCTCTTAGCGATCAATCAGACGTTGATCTTAACAATGTTAAAATGGCTATGAATCCTTTTTGTGAAATTGCTATTGAAGAAGCTGTAAGATTAAAAGAATCTGGAACAGCTACTGAAGTCGTTGCTGTTACTGTCGGCAAATCTGAGTCACAAGAACAGCTAAGAACTGCTTTAGCTCTAGGAGCAGATAGAGCAATACTTATTGAAACTGATTCATTATTAGAGCCATTAGCTATTGCTAAAGCCCTATCGAAGGTAATCGAAGATGAAGATCCTCAATTAGTTATTTTAGGCAAGCAGGCTATTGATGGTGATAACAATCAAACTGGGCAAATGCTTGCAGCAATATTAGATTATGGGCAGGCAACTTTTGCTTCAGAAGTTATTATTGATGGCGATTCTGCTTCAGTGACTAGGGAAATTGATGGTGGGTTACAAACCATCAAAGTATCTTTACCTGCCATCATTACTACAGATCTAAGACTAAACGAACCTCGTTATGCATCTTTACCAAATATCATGAAAGCTAAGAAGAAAGAATTAGACATAAAGCCAATTGCTGACATGGGTATTGATACAACTCCTCGGATAGAACTTCTTTCTGTAGAACTTCCAGCTCCAAGACAAGAAGGTATTAAAGTTGAATCAGTTGAAGAATTAATTGATAAATTAAAAAATGAAGCAAAGGTGATTTCATGAGTATATTAGTTTTAGCAGAACACGATAATTTAAATTTAAAACCTGCAACGCTTAATACAATAGCTGCGGCTAATGTACTTGGAAGCCCAGTTCATGTTCTTGTAGCTGGAAACTCATGCCAATCTGTTGCAGATGAAGCAGCAGCAGTTGAACGTATTGAAAAAGTTCTTTTGGCAGATGATGCTGCCTATGAAAATCAATTAGCTGAAAGTACTGCAAATTTGATTAAATCAGTTTCAGCTGATTATTCTCATATCCTAGCTCCAGCAACTACTTTTGGAAAAAATGTTTTACCTCGATTAAGTGCTTTGCTTGATGTGCAACAAATTTCAGAGATTACAGAGGCTATTTCAGAAGATACATTTAAACGTCCAATCTATGCAGGTAGTTGTATAGCAACTGTTAAATCTAATGATTCTATCAAGGTTATTACTGTTAGAGCTACAGCCTTTGATCCAGTTAATGCTAATGGTGGTACTGCTTCAATAGATTCTATTTCAGCTGATGGTATCTCAGATCTATCTTCATTTATGGGTGAGGAAATTGCTCAAAGTGATAGACCTGAACTTACTGCAGCCAGCATTGTTATTTCTGGTGGAAGAGGGATGCAATCGGGTGACAACTTTCATCTATTAGAAACAATTGCAGATAAACTGGGTGCAGCTGTTGGCGCTTCAAGAGCAGCTGTTGATGCAGGTTTCGTGCCAAATGATTATCAGGTTGGTCAAACTGGAAAGATTGTTGCACCAGATTTATATATCGCAGTTGGTATTAGTGGCGCTATTCAACATTTAGCTGGAATGAAAGATTCAAAAGTTATCGTAGCAATTAATAAAGATGAGGATGCTCCTATCTTCCAAGTAGCTGATTATGGCTTAGTTGCTGATTTATTTAATGCTTTACCTGAGCTCTCAGAACAGCTGTAAACTACTGATTTGAAGTAATATTTTTACCCAGCCTGTCAATATTTTGACTGACTGAACCATTTATTAGCTCACATTCCTTTGCTAGCAAGCAATATCTCCATAAAACATAATCTTTATCAACTCCAGTACCACCATGAAGATGTTGAGCAGAGTAACTTATTTTATGGCAAGCATTGCCAGCCCAAATTTTTGCTATTAAGGCATCATTTTCACGGTCAAGATTTG
>CAYUHD010000017.1:0-6823 GCA_964444385.1 uncultured Gammaproteobacteria bacterium | reverse complement strand
GCATTGCCAGCCCAAATTTTTGCTATTAAGGCATCATTTTCACGGTCAAGATTTGTATTAAGGTTAATACATGCTTGTTGATTAACTAACCTTAAGCATTCTAGTTCTATGAAGCAATCTGCAGCTCTATGAGAAACAGCTTGAAAAGTTCCAATAACTCTTCCAAATTGCTCTCTTTCAGAGGTATAAACGGCTATAAGGGATGTCATCTTTTCAGTTACACCCAGAGCTAAATAACTTCTCATTACCATATTAATTTGTATTAAATAGCGTAAAGCCTCTAGCCCTCGACCTTGGCCATGAATAATTGATGATCGATCAATGGCGACATCATTAATTTCTACTTTAAAAATAGGAGAATTAGCAGTACTAGTAAGTTGAGTTAATTTAACTTGTCTAGAGTCAATAAGAACTAAAAGCACACCCTCATTTGAGGTTACAGACACTAAAATGCTTTTAGCTATAGAAGCTAGCTCTGATAAATACTTAGTTCCATTAATAATCAATTTATCTCCATTAATTTCAGCTCTAGTAATTGGGTTTTCTGTATCTTGATTGAATGGCTCTAGAATTGCTGAAGTATAAATTTCTCCTTTAATGATAGAGGAGAGCATTGATTTGTGATTATCAGCCTGACTAAATTTTTGAATTGTTTGAGCAACATCTACCAAGCACCCAGTTAAACTTAATGGAGCAGCATGGAAGCCAAGACGCTCAAAGAGGATACCTAATTCATAAAGGTCCTCACCACTACCACCATATTTTTCATGAATACCCAAACCTAGATAGCCATTATTAGCAAGCAAAGATATTAGGGTTTCATTATGTTTAAACTCAACATCAAACTCCTTAAGCTTTTCAGGGGAGCATTCTTCTCCAAGAATTTTATTTAATGAATCTCTGATTTCTTTATGATGACCAAGTTCTGAGAAATCCATTAGCGTGTCCTTGGCATAAATAAACCAGCCATGGCAATAATATCTCGCTGCACTTCATTAGTGCCGCCACCAAAAGTTAAGATAGATGCGGTTCTGTACATACGTTCTAGTTTCGCATTAAGAATTGATAACTTAGAATCATTTTTTAAAAGACTGATCTCGCCCATAATCTCCATTAATAGTCTGTAGGCCTCAATAAAAAATTCAGATCCGTAAACCTTAGCAACAGAAGCCTCTGCCATATTGAGCTGATCAGATTCCATAATCCATGTTTGTTTCCAGCAAATTAACTTGAGTGCCTCAATACCAGAATGAACTTGAGCAAAATTTTGTTTTACCCATGAAAGATCAATTAAAGATTGATAATTATTAATTTTAGTTTTTTTAGCTAACTGTAAAACATTTTTATAGAGTTCCTCTACAGGCCCATGATTGACCAGTGCTAAACGTTCTAAATTTAATTGACTTGTTATCAGAGACCATCCTTGGTTTTGTTCACCAACAAGGTGTGTATATGGCACTTTAATATTTTCATAAAATGTAGCATTGGTTCTTACATCACCTAATGTATTGATTGGTGATAAAGAGAATCCAGGATCATCAGTTGGCACGATAAACATTGAAATACCCTTATGATTTTTTACATCAAAATCTGTTCTAGCTGCCAACCAAATATAGTCAGAAAAATTAGCGAGACTGGTCCACATTTTTTGACCATTAATGAGATATCCATCAGACTCTTTAATCGCTTTGGTCTGAAGAGATGCTAGATCAGTGCCTGAGTTAGCTTCAGAATAGCCAATACCAAAGATAATCTCTCCATTTAATATCTTGGTTGCTATTTCTTCTTTTGCCCAATCAGAACCATATTCGGCAATCATCGGACCAACTGATTCAGTTGTTAAAAAAGGGAAGGGGAAACCTGTTCTCATAACAGTTTCTACAAAGATATATTGCTCCATGGGACTGAGTTCTTTACCACCCAGTTCTTTTTTCCAACTTAAGCCGATCCACCCATCTGAACCCATTGTCCGCATAACCTTTTTAAATTCAGGACCTCCACCTTCAAAATATTTTGGATCATTTAATTCAGAAATTAGCGCGGGTGTTATTAAGCCGTCAAAATATTCTTGCAACTCATTTTTTAACTTTTCTTGTTGTTGATTTAATTGTATTAACATTTCAAGTGTTAGTATCTCATCTTCTTTTCTCAAGGCAATATCTTGATGTATTATTTGTATGTGAATAACTATACAAAAACAATTAACCTGCTTCATCAAAAACTTCTTCAAGCGCGCACAAAAGATCAGGAGGATAGGGTGGTTAATTTAATGGTTGCTGAAATAAAACGACACCAGATGATGCGTAATCTAGAAGAGTCAGACAACAAAGCTGCTGAAAGTTTTGAAATCTAAAAATATCTCATTGTAGAAAAGCAATTATTTCCAAGTGATTTGTATTAACAAATTGATCAAAAATAGCAATCGATTGAATCTCTCGATCAAGTTTATTGATATCTCTAAGAAAAGTTTTTGGATTACATGAAATATAGATCATATTATTAAATTGATTTGATAGGTTTATTGTTTCTTGACTTAGCCCAACTCTAGGTGGGTCAACTAGGACATGGCTGAATTCATAGGATTTTAGATTAACATGCTCTAATCTTATAAAAGAACGCTCATTAGCTAAAGCTGACGCCGTCTCATCATCTGAAAGTCTTGCTACTTCAATGTTATAAAGATTATTTAATTTAATAGATTGATTTAACAGGCTGATTGAATGTCTATTATTTTCGGTAGCAAAGACTTTATTAAATTGAGAAGCTAAAGGTAATGAGAATCCACCACAACCACAATAAAGTTCTAATAAATCTTTTGGATTTTTTATTTGCTGAGTGATAAATGAAATCATAAGTGAGTAAAGATAAAAATTGGGTTGGAAGAATACTAGATCGTTTTGTAAGATTTTAAAACTTGACTCACCGCAATCATAGGTTAGCTTTAAATCCTCATCACCAACTAAGACCTTTTGCTTTTTACTTCTTCCAATAATAGATACGTTATTAAAATTATTTTTAACAATTTGAGCTTCTTTCTCCCAATTTTTATCAAGAATTTTATGGTAAATCATTGTAACTAGAATCTTTGATCCTGAAGTTCTGAAGTTAATCTGAAATAATTTCTTTTTCATCATCTCAGAGTTTTCAATTTGAGATATTAGCCTTGGCATTATTTTTTGAATGCTGGAGTGAGGGATGATAGATACATCCATATGAATTTTTTTATTATCTTCTACCATTGTGTAAGAGCCGTGACTAATTCCAAATTCACTTCTTGCTCTATAACCTGTGGCTGGTGATAAGTGTATAGTGGGTTTTATATCGGTATATGCGGTAAGCTCAATGCAAAATTCAGAGAACTTATTCATATCAAATTGATTGTGAGTATAATAAAACCTATAAAAACAATATTTAAGGTTAAAAATAGAAAAATAAATTTTGGAATAGTTATATTATTAAGATCTTTCTTAAGATCTTTTGAGTCACGAACACCAATTAACGAAGCTAAGATTCTTTTAAACCACATGTTATGACAAGCAAGATTATCACAATAACAAATAGCGCTGAAGAATATCTCGCTAAGTTGATTAAAGATAAAAATGAACCTGGAACTGCTGTAAGGGTTTTTATCTCAGATCCAGGTACACCAAATGCAGAAACCTGTTTGGCTTATATCAAACCTGATGAGCTTGTTGCGTCAGACACATTAATTTCATTGCCGAAACTTTCTGTATATGTTGAAGAACGCAGCATTCCATTTTTAGTAGATGCTGAGGTTAACTATGACGTTGATAATTTTAGTGGCCAATTAACCATCAAAGCTCCCAATGCAAGATTGCCTAATATTTCCCCGGATAGCCCACTAGAAGATAGGGTGAACTATCTTATTTATAATCAAATCAACCCTATGCTTGAATCGCATGGTGGGCTAGTGAGCCTGACAGAAATAACTGATGATATGTATGCTGTTCTTAAATTTGGCGGAGGATGTCAAGGGTGTGGAATGGTAGACGTAACTCTTAAAGACGGCATTGAAAAAACTCTTTTAGAAAACTTGCCTGAACTAGCGGGTGTCAAGGATATGACAGATCATTCGTTAGATGAAAATGCTTATTATAAGGATGAATCGTAGACTGAAATAATTAGCCCAATCTTTGGATGGTCAAAATAATGGGATTCATTTTTAAAAATCTTCCTTTCTTCCTTTAAAAGATATTTGACCTCCCCATTTTTTAATAATGGCTCTAATTCTTCTTGGTTTAAATCTTTAGTAGTAATAAAGATTTCATCGCTCGTAAGTAATTCCGGGTTTATTTCAATCTCTTGATTTACTACATTCTCAGGAATAGACTCTTTCAGGGCATCTAATTTTATTTCTTTGATTATTTCTTTGTTGTTTTCTGTGTTTAGATTTCCATCAAGATAGGCTATAACATCAAGGTGCAAGTATCGACTTTGATAGAGTTTTATTAAGAAACCATTTTTACCGAAAACCTCATGTACAAAAGGTGAATCTATTTGATTTAGAGCCGGTTGCAACCAAGATAACTTATGAAGAATTCGATACTCTTTTCGTCGATCTAATCTTCGGTAAATATTATCTAATTGACTTAAATCACCTTGTTTTTCATACCATTTAGAAGTGTTAATTTTATTTTTAGATTTTGTTGTGTTGATAGAGGTATCATCTACATTCTCAATCATCTGTTCGATGTTCAGCTGATCTAAAACAATCGAGCTATCTTTATACTCAAAAGACTGGGTAATTTTCTTTTTATTTATTTTAATTTGAGGCTTGTTTAACAAAGTAATACTTTTTAAATTATTTAAATTCAAAGGTTCTGGCTCAAGTTTCTCATTGCCAGTAGTTTCAAGCTGCTCAAAAAGTATAACTTCTATAATATATTCGCTTACATTATTATTCTGGCCCAAAGAGGGTAGAGCAAAAATGCAAATGAATGAGAGGAGCAATATCCTAGGCAAGCTCATCGAGTAACTCCTTAACGGCTGATCGTTTATTAGTAAACTCGGAAACATCAAGAGTTATTTTATTCTCATTATTAAGTTTTATCTTAGCTGATCCTGATTGTATCAATCCAATTAATTTTTTATAAACTAGATTATTTAATTTATGATCAAATGTAATCATTGCATTCTGCTGATTTGAATAGATCTTTTTGACGCCTACCTTATTAGCTATTATTCTTAATTTCGAATTTGCAATTAAATTCAATAAATCATTATTTGGTTTGCCGCATCTATCCTTAAGATCTTTAAATATTTGATCAATTTCTTCATTTTTATTGGCGTCATTCAACGACCTATAAATTTTTAATCTTTCATTTGCAACTGGCATATAAGTATCTGGGATTAAAGATCGATCATTAAAATTAATCTCAGTATCCAGGACAACTTCATTTGCCGTGCCTTTCAAGTCATTCACTGCTTTTTTTAGCATTGACAGATACATGCTTAATCCTATTGCTTCAATGTGACCACTTTGTTTTATTCCAAGGAAATCACCAGCACCTCTAATTTCAAGATCTTCTTGAGCTATAAAATAGCCAGAACCCAAATCTGAATGCTTTACTAGAGAGTCTAATTTTGCTTTTGGTCCTTTTTTGATATCAGGTGATTGAATTAACAAATAACAGTAAGCTTGCCTCATTGATCTGCCAACACGACCTCTTAGCTGATGAAGCTGAGAAAGACCAAAATTATGAGCATCAATTACAATTATTGTATTTGCATTGGGAATATCCAGACCCATTTCTACTATTGTTGTGCATATCAGCACATCTATTGAATTGGTATTAAAGCCATTCATAGTTTTAGTAATTTCTTTTTTAGATAATTTTCCATGAGCAATACCTATATTTGCATTAGCCACTAAATTTTCTATTTGGTTTTTTAAGGGTTCCATTTTCGATATGTCATTTTGTACTAAAAAAACTTGTCCTCCTCTTGATAATTCTCGATCAATTGCATTTTTAATTATTTGCTGGTTTTGAGTATTTAAAAAAGTCTTTATGCTTAGTCTATTTAGCGGAGGAGTGTATAAATAGGAGAAATCTTTGAGACCTGAATAAACAAGATTCAATGTTCTTGGTATTGGAGTAGCAGACATATATAAAATATGAGTTGTTGATTGTCGAGATTTAATTATTTCTTTCTGTTTTATGCCAAATCGGTGTTCTTCATCTATAACCAAGAGCCCTAAGTTATTTAATGATATTTCATTGTTTAGTAAAGCATGAGTCCCAATCAAGATGTCAATTTTATGGTTTTTAAAATCATCATATATTTTTGTTCTTTTTTTGAGGGAAGTATGTCTTGTAAGAAGTTCAATATTAACGGGGAAATTTACAAATCTTTTTGTGAAGCTCTCTAAATGCTGTTTTGCCAATACTGTACTTGGAGCTAAGACCATAACCTGTTTCATTGAATGAACTGTTACAAAAGCTCCGCGCATAGCAATTTCAGTTTTACCAAAACCGACATCTCCACAAATTATTCGATTCATTGGCTTAATTAAGGCTATGTCCTTCAAGATATCTTTAATGCAGTTCATTTGATCGTTTGTAAGTACATAGGGAAAATCAGCATCAAATTCGTCATAAGAAACTTTCTCGCAGATTAATTGATGAGAGGTTGCAATTGAACGTCTTGATTCGATATCTAACAATTCTGCAGCGTGGTCCAGAGCTTTAGATTTTGCCTTTTCTTTTTTAATTTTCCATTTGGTCGAGGAAAGTGAGTCTAATGGCACCCCTTGATTTTGGGTTACTTGAAATTTAGCAACTAAGTAAGCCTGCCTAATAGG
>CAYUHD010000016.1:0-24871 GCA_964444385.1 uncultured Gammaproteobacteria bacterium | reverse complement strand
CTTGTTCCCTGATAGCTCAGCGGTAGAGCAGTTGACTGTTAATCAATTGGTCCGTGGTTCGATCCCACGTCAGGGAGCCATTCTTTTAGCCAATCTTTAATTTTAATCTATTTACCTTACGCATGCATAAAGTGCTAAATACACGCAAACTTTATTTTTCTTTTAATAAGCTTTAAGTAATAATCATAAAATGAAAAGATTACAAGATAAGGTGGCAGTCATAACAGGTGCCGGAAGCGGCATCGGTAAGGAAACCTCATTATTGTTTTTAGAGCATGGAGCAAAAGTTGTTTTAGCTGATATTAATAAAGAATCCCTTGAGGAAACTTTTGAAATTATTAAACAAAAAAAATTTGATGCAGACGCTTGTATATCTATCACTGATGTTTCATCAGAAGAGGATATAGAAAATTTAATTAATGTTGCGGTTGATCATTTTGGTGGGTTGAATATTATGTTTAATAATGCTGGCATTGGTGGCGCTGTTGGTCCTATTACTCATATTGATGCTGATGAATGGGATAAATCATTCCAAATGCTTCTAAAGTCAGTTTTTCTTGGCTGTAAATATGCTGCAAGGGTGATGATAAAAAATAATGTTGGAGGCTCCATTATTAACACCGCTTCGATAGCAGGAATGGGGGGTGGTTCAGGTCCTCTAGCTTATTCTGCAGCGAAAGCAGGTATTATCAATTTTTGTATAAATGCGGCTATTGAATTAGGTCCGAATAATATTAGAGTAAATGCAATTTCCCCTGGTACCATCAATACCCCTCTCCTTGCTACAGCAATTGAAGATAGCAAACTTGATCAGCCCATAAAAGACTTTGGTATGCCAATTGATATAGCAAATACTGCACTTTTTTTAGCTAGCGATGAATCTAGATTTATTACCGGCATAAATGTTTGTGTTGATGGAGGCGTGGAATTAGACAGATCAGGTTTAATGAAAGATGCCGCTGAGCACTATGCCAAAATGGGTATTGAAAGGGTTGTTGGAATGAACATGGGTTCAACAGGTATTGAATCTGTGATTAACGATCTACAAGAAGATGATTAAGATTTCTTCCAGGTAGTAGTACCATCGCTAGAGTCATCTAATAAAATACCTTGCGCTGCTAAATCATCTCTTATTTGATCAGCTCTCTGAAAATCTTTAGCTTTTCTTGCTTCATTTCTTTGTTCTATTTGCTCTCTAATCTCGTCATCAGATAAATTGGCGCCATACTGGGAGAAGACTTCAGGTTTCTCATTTAAAAGCCCCAAAATCCCGCTTAATTCTTTCATGGTTAATGAATACATGCCCCGCTCTTTTGCGTTTTGGCTACTATTAATTGATTTTGCTAATCCAAATAAAATACTCAATGCCTCTGGTGTATTTAAATCATCATTCATTGATTTGGTAAAATCTTGGACACTGTCATCATGCAAACCTTCACCTTCTGGTGGTGCAAAAGATAAAGCCTGATAAAGCCTTGTAAGTGCTGAACGTGCCTGATCCAATGATTCATTGTCAAAATTAAGAGAGCTTCTATAGTGACTAGAGATTAAATAATAACGAATGACTTCTGGGTGATAAGAATTAAATAGATCTTTTAGCATTGCAAAATTACCTAAAGATTTAGACATTTTTTCACCATTAATTTTTAACAAGCCTGTGTGCAACCAGTAATTTGCAAATTTATGATCAGCAGCGCATTCAGATTGCGCGATTTCATTCTCATGATGGGGAAATAATAAATCTGGACCTCCACCATGAATATCAAAATGTTCTCCTAAGTTTTCCAATGACATAACTGAACATTCAATATGCCAGCCCGGTCTTCCGAGACCCCATGGAGAATCCCATGATGGTTCATTTGGTTTTGCACTTTTCCAAAGAACAAAATCTAAAGGGTCTTTTTTTGACTCATCCTCTTCGATCCGAGAACCTGGATTCAGATCATCAATATTTTTATTAGATAATTTCCCATATCCTGGAAACGTTCTGACAGCAAAAAAAACATCCCCGCCTTCAGAATGATAAGCATGCCCCCTATCAATCAACTTACCAATCATCTTGATCATGCCTTCAATATGATCAGTTGCACGTGGCTCATTTGTAGGCAGCTCTAAGCCAAGCTTTAAAAAATCTTCCTGCATGCTTGAAATCGTTCTATCTGTTAGATCATCAATTGTTTCTTTATTCTCATTAGCTCTATCAATAATCCTGTCATCTATATCAGTAATGTTGCGGATAAAATTTACCTTATAGTCCTGATAGCGAAGATAACGGACAAGCACATCGAAAGCCATCATGGCTCTTGCATGGCCTAAGTGACAATTATCATAGACTGTCATTCCGCAAACATACATTCCCACCTCACCTTCACGAATGGGGACAAAATCTTCCTTCTGATTTGTTAAGGAGTTGTAAAACTTTATTGTCATCTGTTATTTGATATATGAATCACTTATTATAGAGAACTTAACTGGAATGTAGGTTTTATTAATGTCAAAAATACAAATTAGTGTCTTAATAATTATTGTAACTGCTGTTGCATTAATCTTCTTCCTATCACCTATTGATCAAAAAGATCAGATTGAATACCATCCAGAGGAGGATCAAATGTCACTTGTTACTATTTCTACTTCAGCCGGAGATATCCATTTAGAGCTTGATACTACTAATGCACCTATAACTGTAGCTAACTTTTTAAAATTAGCTGAAGATAGTTATTACTCGGGCACAATTTTTCATAGAATTATCGATGGATTTATGGTTCAGGGTGGCGGTTTGAATGAAAATATGAGCCCAAAACCTACTGGCACAGATCCAATTCAAAATGAAGCCAACAATGGGTTAAAAAATGATCGTGGCAGTATTGCTATGGCCAGAACCATGGATCCACATTCTGCTACAGGTCAATTTTTTATTAACCATAAAGATAATGATTTTTTAAACCATACAGCTGCAACTGATCAAGGCTGGGGTTATGCAGTTTTTGGCTCAGTTATTGATGGTATGGATGTTGTAGATCAAATTGCACTTAGCACAACCTCTAATGTTGGCGGTTATGCTGATGCACCTCTTGAGCCAACTATTATCAATTCAGTATCAGTGAGTGAATGAAGTTAGGATTTATATCTGATCTTCATTTATCTGAAAATGCGCCTTCTATTACTGAGGGTTTTTTCGAATTCTTAAAAACTACAGCGCAAGAACTATCTCATCTATACATATTAGGTGATCTTTTTGAGGCATGGGTTGGAGATGATGATGATTCTGAACTTGCCATCAAAGTAATGCAGCAAATCAATCATGCCACCCGCAATGGGTTAGAAATATTCTTTATTCATGGTAATAGAGATTTCTTATGCGGCCAAAAATTTGCAGAACTGTCTAACCTCACCCTGCTCCCAGATCCATTCTTCATAAACCTTTTTGATCTAAAAATTGCTCTCTCTCATGGAGATGATTTTTGTACTAAAGATCTTAAATACATTGAATTTAAAAAAGAAGTTAGATCTCAAGAATGGCAAAAATCTTTCCTCACAAAATCTTTAGATGAACGTCTAAAAATTGCATCAAATATGCGCGATGCTAGCCAAAACAGTAACCATAAAAAAGATATGGCTATCATGGATGTTACCCCAAGCGCTGTTAATGAGTTCTGTTCAAAACATGGAATAGACCTATTAATTCATGGGCATACCCATAGACCAAACACTCATCAAACTGATGCTGGCACTCGAATTGTTTTAGGCGATTGGAATAAAACTGGCTGGTGTTTCTTGCTTGATGACCAACAAAAAGAGTTAAAAGAATTTAAACTTTAAAACTATTGTTTGTTAAGAGATAATACTGTATAAATATACAGTATTTTTAAATCCCATGACTATTAAGTATCTCGGTTCAATATTGGCAGATGGTATGCCTGCCAATTTCACAAAATTTTTTGTGGAGCCAGTATCTGTAGGTTTTCCAAGTCCAGCTAATGATTACTTAGAAAGCCCCATTGATCTTAATCAATACCTTATTAAGAATGGAGCGGCTACTTTCTTGGTAAGGGTTTCTGGGGATTCAATGCTAGATGCAAATATTGCTGATCAAGCAATATTGATAATTGATAGAAGTCTTAACCCAAAGCATGGCAGCATTGTAGTTGCCTCTTTAGATGGTGACTTCGTGTGCAAGCGGTTACAGCTCAAACCTCGACTATGTTTGCTGCCAGAAAATTCTAAGTATGAGCCAATCTATATTCAGCACGGTCAAGATTTAGATATTATGGGAACAGTAACTGCGGTCATTAATAAGTT
This sequence comes from uncultured Gammaproteobacteria bacterium, assembly GCA_964444385.1. Classification (GTDB taxonomy): domain Bacteria; phylum Pseudomonadota; class Gammaproteobacteria; order Magnimaribacterales; family D2472; genus D2472. The sequence continues at coordinate 20,572 of CAYUHD010000016.1, read as the reverse complement.
TGAATGAAACTTTTAGCACTAGTAGATTGCGATAACTTCTATGCTTCATGTGAAAGAATTTTCAGACCAGATTTAAAAGAAATACCTATCGTGGTGCTATCTAATAATGATGGCTGCGTGATTGCTCGAAGCAAAGAAGCAAAAGCCATGGGAATAAAAATGGGCGTCCCTTGGTTCAAAGTTAAAAAAGCATATTTAGCTCAAGGAGGTAAGGTATTTTCATCTAATTTTGCTCTGTATGGCGATCTATCTAAAAGAGTGATGAATATTCTTGATGGAATGGTAAAAAAAATTGAAGTTTACAGCATCGATGAAGCATTTTTAGATCTGCAACATATACAAAACTCAAATCAAGCATATGAATTTGGTGTTTATTGTAGAAATACAATATGTCAATGGGTCGGCATTCCTGTACGAATTGGAATTGCACCAACAAAAACCCTGACCAAGGTTGCTAGCCATATTGCAAAAAATAAAAATAATGGGACGGGGGTATGTTGCCTAAACAATCAAGAGCATGTAGCTCATATTCTTAAAACATAACCAATCAAAGACATCTGGGGGGTTGGACATAATCTCTCTAAGAAACTTAATCAACTGGGCACATATTCTGCTTATGACTTAATGCAGATGGATATTAGATTTATTCGAAAAAAATTTAGCGTTGTTTTAGAGCGCACGATTAGAGAATTAAGAGGAGAGCAATGCATTCAAATAGAAGATCATTTTGAGCCAAAAAAACAAATTGTTGTGAGTCGGAGTTTTAGAGGCAGAATTAAAAATTTGAGCGAGTTGAAGCCACTAATTAGCAATTTTGCAGTACGAGCTGGAGAAAAGCTTAGATACGAAAAACAGAAATGCTCTCAAGTTTCGGCATTTATCTCAACCAGCCGATTTAACAAACAACTACAATACCGAGGATTTAATAGTTTTCAGTTTCCTTGCCCTGTAGATGATACAAGAAGCATTTTAATGGGTGCAAACAAGGCATTAAATACAATCTTTAAAAAAGGTTATCCATATGCAAAAGCAGGAATATTACTGAGTCACTTTTCACATCCAACTGTTATTCAGCAATCTCTTTTTGAAGTAGCGGATCAAAAATACTTAAAACAAGATACAAATTTAATGCAAACTATAGACGCGCTAAATAGCACTCAAACGCAGATTTACTATGCATCACAGCGCCCTGCAGGATTATCACCCATACAAAAAGAAATGGTGTCTCCTAAATACACAACGAATTGGCAGGAATTGCCAACCGCTAAGTAGAAAAATATCGCTCATAGTGGGCTTCAGAAAGTTCTAAAAACTCGGCATAAATCTGATCTTTAAGTTCAGGAAGCTCTATGCTTGCATGGCAATTGATTCCAAATTGATGCAAGTCTAACTCTTGGGAACCAGCAGCCCGCAGAAGATCAAAAATCCAAGTCATTGGATCCAATGAATCATTGAAGTTAATCCCCCGATCATTTAGTCGAGTTGCTAGCAAATCAGCATCCGTAACAGAAAACCTATCCTTTAAGACAGTTAATTTAAAATTTTCAAGGCGGGAATTAACCAATTCCTTTTCTGCAATAGCATATTTATTCCAATTAATAACCTCATGGGCAAACCGCTTGCAGCCCTTGCAAACATTATCACCATACGTTGTAGAACATATTCCAAGGCATGGTGTTGAGGCTTTATTTTTCTTCATAGACTGGATAATACATTATTTCATCTTGGCAAATATAATGAAATAGAAAATGGGCTTGGGGATTTAGAGATACCACAGTAAAATGACAACCCAGGGATAAAATTATGCTTCAAAATTACAAAAAACATTGTGAGGAAAGAAGAGAACAAGGGATACCACCCCTACCCCTTTCTGCACAACAAACATCAGATTTGATTGAATTGCTCAAGTCTAAGCATAAAGAGTCAGAGTTATTGCTGGAACTGCTAAAAGAAAGAATACCAGCAGGAGTTGATCAAGCAGCATACGTAAAAGCAGGATTCTTAGCAGATATTACAACAGGCAAAACAAACAGCCCTTATATCTCTAAAAAAGAAGCTGTAATCATTTTAGGAACAATGCTGGGTGGTTACAATATTCAGCCCTTGATTAAATGTTTAGAAGATGATGATTTAGGTAAAGAAGCAGCAACTGCTTTAAGCAGAACTTTATTAATCTTTGATGCATTTAATGAAGTGTTAGCTCTTTCAGAAACTAATAAAAATGCAAAGACAGTTATAGATGCGTGGGCTGAGGGCTCTTGGTTTAAAGAAAAGCAAGAAATTGCGGAACAAATTAAATTAACTGTTTACAAAGTGCCTGGAGAAATTAATACAGATGATCTGTCACCAGCAACAGATGCTTGGTCTAGACCAGACATTCCATTACACGCATTAGCTATGTTCAAGATGCCTAGAGAAGGCTTAAATAAACCCCTTGAAACGATCGAGGAATTGAAGAAGAAAGGAAATCCGCTTGCTTTTGTCGGCGATGTAGTGGGAACTGGATCGTCAAGAAAATCAGCAACAAACTCAGTGCTGTGGCATATGGGCGATGAAATTCCATATATTCCTAATAAAAAAGAAGGTGGTTTTTGTTTTGGTGGAAAAATTGCACCTATTTTCTTTAATACCTTGGAAGATTCCGGAGCATTTCCAGTAGAGTGTGATGTATCAAAATTAAATATGGGACAAGAAATTATTTTTGAACCATTCAATGGAAAAATTATAGATGCCAATAACAACGAAGTTTTATCAAAATTTAAGCTTAAAACTCCTGTTCTTTTGGATGAAGTGCGAGCAAATGGAAGGATTCCGCTGATAATTGGGAGACAGCTAACAGATAAAACCAGAGAAGCGCTTGATTTGGAACCAACAGACATCTTTACTAGACCTGATGCTCAAGATGCTTCTGATAAAGGTTTTACACTTGCACAAAAAATGGTGGGTAAAGCCTGCGGAGTAAAAGGTGTAAGGCCTGGAACATATTGTGAGCCTAGAATGACAACAGTAGGATCTCAAGATACAACAGGCCCGATGACTCGAGATGAATTAAAAGAATTAGCTTGCTTAGGATTTTCAGCAGACCTTGTTATGCAATCCTTTTGTCATACGGCAGCTTACCCAAAACCAGTAGATATAGACACTCAGCATACATTACCTGACTTTATTATGAATAGAGGTGGAGTATCACTTAAACCTGGTGATGGGATTATCCATTCTTGGTTAAATCGGATGCTAATTCCAGATGGTGTAGGGACTGGTGGAGATAGCCATACTCGCTTTCCATTAGGAATTAGTTTTCCAGCCGGATCAGGACTCGTTGCTTTCGCAGCTGCGCTTGGTGTAATGCCGCTAGATATGCCTGAATCAGTTCTAGTCAGATTTAAAGGGGAAATGCAGCCTGGAATAACTCTAAGAGATTTAGTAAATGCTATCCCCTATGCTGCAATTCAAAAAGGTCTTTTAACTGTAGCAAAGGAAGGCAAGAAAAATATTTTTTCTGGTCGCTGCCTTGAAATAGAAGGTTTGCCAGACTTGAAAGTTGAGCAAGCATTTGAATTGTCTGATGCATCTGCTGAAAGATCTGCCTCAGGGTGTACGGTTAAATTGAACAAGGAACCAATTATTGAATACTTGCAGTCCAACATTGTGATGCTAAGATGGATGATCGGAAGCGGTTATGGCGATGCTAAAACTTTGGAAAGAAGAGCTCAGGCAATGGAAGAATGGATTGCAAATCCTGAGTTGCTAGAACCAGATAAAAACGCTGAATATGCTGAAATAATTGAAATTGACCTCAATGAAATCACAGAGCCTCTTCTTGCATGTCCAAATGATCCTGATGACATTAAACCATTATCAGAAGTAGCGCAGACAAAAATTGATGAGGTCTTTATTGGATCATGTATGACAAATATCGGCCACTTTAGAGCCGCTGGTCATTTGCTAAAAAAATATAATGGTACAAAGGCAAGATTGTGGGTAGTTCCTCCTACAAAAATGGATGAGAAGCAATTAATAGAAGAAGGTATTTACAATGTCTTTGGAACATCTGGTGCTAGAACAGAGGTACCTGGTTGCTCTCTTTGCATGGGAAATCAAGCTAGAGTTCTAGCAAATTCTACAGTAGTCTCAACTTCTACTAGAAACTTTCCAAATAGATTGGGTGATGGTGCTGATGTATTCTTAGCTTCAGCAGAGCTTGCAGCAATTGCCTCTGTTTTGGGTAAACTGCCTTCACCAGAAGAATACCTAAAATATATGGAAGAAATTAATCCACTTGCAGAGGACATTTATCGCTATTTAAATTTCAATGAAATAGATCAATATGTTGAGAGCGCAAATGCAGCTGATATTCCAGCCGTTAATATTGTGAGCGCTTAATTAGATTTTTCTCTAGCAACTTTCTGGCCATCTCTTCTAGTTGACTCAAGATCTGCTAAGTAATCTGAACTAATAGATGTTGGATATTTCCCATCAAAAATGGATATTTCAAAATTTTTAATCGAAGGATTTCCTTCCTGTGCAGAGCTAATTAAATCATGCAAGTCTTGATAAATAAGCCAGTCAGCTCCAATCTCTTTAGCAACTTCATCATCGGTTCTGCCTGAAGCAATCAATTCATTGGTAGCGGCCATATCAATACCATAGAGATTCTGAAATTTTACTGGCGGAGCTGCAGATGAGAAATATACTTTATTAGCCCCCGCTTCTCTTGCCATCTCAATAATTCTTTTGCTAGTTGTGCCTCTAACAATTGAATCATCAACTAAGAGTATATTTTTTCCCTTAAATTCAAGATCTAAAATATTTAATTTACGTCTAACAGATTTTTTTCTCTCTTCTTGATTAGGCATAATAAAAGTTCTACCAACATATCTATTTTTTACAAAACCCTGCCTATAAGGGAGTTTTAGTGCAGCGGCAAGCTGTAATGCAGCTGTCGTAGAACTATCAGGTATTGGGATTACAACATCAATATCATGATCAGGTCTTAGTTTAAGAATTTTTTTGCTAGCTTTTGACCCATTCTCATTCTGGCTTTATAGACAGAAATTTTATCTAAAGTGGAGTCAGGTCTTGCTAAATAGACATATTCAAATATGCAGGGAGTTGGTTCTATATTATGTGCACACTGCTCACTGTGTAAGTTTCCATTAACATCAATAAAAACGGCCTCTCCAGGATGAATATCCCTTAATGTTTTAAAACCTAAAGCAGAGAAGGAAGCATTTTCTGAAGCAATAATATATTCTTTTTTTATAGGGCCATCTTTCTCACCGATCACCAATGGACGAATGCCTCGAGGATCTCTAAATGCCAACAACCCAAAACCTGTAATCAAAGCTACAACTGCATAGGCTCCTTGGCATCTGATGTGAGTTTTTTTGACCGCTTTAAAGAAATGTTTTTTTGAGGGCAGGATTGCTCTTTGTTTACCAAGCTCGTGAGCAAAAATATTTAGTAAAACTTCTGAATCTGAATCAGTATTGAGATGTCGCATTTCAGCATAAAATAATTCACGAGCTAGTACTTTAGAATTTGTTAGATTTCCATTATGTGCAAGACTAATTCCATATGGAGAATTAACATACATGGGTTGAGCAAATTCTTTGCCAGCACCACCTGCTGTTGGATATCGAACATGTCCAATCCCATAATTGCCAAGCAATTTATTCATATGTCTTTGTTGGAAAGTATCGCGGACATAGCCCATAGATTTTCGACTATTAAGTCTGCCTGTTTCATCACATACAACCATCCCAGCAGCATCCTGCCCTCTATGTTGGAGCATCAACAAAGAATCATAGATTGAGCTAGCGACATGGGTTTCAGAATATATACCTACTATTCCACACATTATGTTATCTCGTAAATTGTGCTGATATCTTGTTTCAGCATAACTGAATTTTTATTTGAGATCATACTTTTAAAGAATCTCTCAGCCATTGGAGCATATTTATTTAAATAAGATGCGCTTTGAGACTGAACAATAAAGCTAGATTGCTTAAAATCACTCGGCAGAACAAGATAAATTACCACAATTAGAATCATTCCTCTAAGAAATCCAAATAAGACTCCTAAAAACCTATCTAAACCACCCATTCCTGACCAATGAACTAGACCTCTAAGTAATTTAACTAATAATCCTCCAAAAAAGATAATTCCAACAAACACAATGATGATGGTAAGAATTCTTCTTGCCTCAAAATTATTTATATAATCTGAAACATAAGGATCTAAATATTCATTCAAAAACATTGATGCTGCAAAGGCAAAAACCCATAGCATGAGTGACAAAGTTTCTTGAATAAAGCCTCTAAAAAAAGCAATTAAGCCAGAAAGGGCAATTATCGCAATTACAATATAATCAAAATGAAATAAGGCTAAGGGTTCCAAGCGATGACCTCTCCCACTTCTATTCCTGCAATTTTATTAAGTAATAGTTGATTGTCCATAATATCTTTTTTACTAGCAAATGGTCCTACCAAAACATTCCTAAGCTTTTTGTTTGATTGATTTTGTTGAGTAAAAGCAGGAAAGCCAGCATCGTTATATGATTTAACTATATTAGAAATAGTGGTCGAAGATCCAAATGCGCCGATTTTGTAAACATATAAATTAAAATCAATATCGTCTACTAGGTCCTTTGCAGATGGAAGAGTATCTTTTGTATCAATTTTGAGAACATTATTATTAATCTCTTCAAATTCTATCTTTTGAAAATCCTCTATATCTACTAAAGGTTCTGGTAACTCTAGAATATTTATATTTCTAGTTTGTTGGTACTTTGGTTGAGGGGAAAGGGCAAAAATAAGAACCCAAATTAAAAGAGTGATTACAATAAAAATTCCAAGTAGACGATTAGCGTTCATTATCCTGGATATAATTTAGAAAGAATACTAGAAACTTTTGTTCTCAAATCTTTTCGATGAACTATCATATCAATAGCACCATGCTCTAATAAAAACTCAGATTTTTGAAAGTCCTCTGGCAGATCAACTCTTACTGTCTGCTCAATAACTCGCCTCCCCGCAAACCCCACTAATGCTTTTGGCTCAGCTATATTTATATCGCCAAGCATCGCTATGCTTGCTGAAACTCCTCCATAAATAGGATCAATCATCACAGAAATATATGGTAATTTTGCTTCTTTTAGTTTTTCTAATGCTGCTGATGTTTTGGCCATTTGCATTAACGAAACCATAGACTCCTGCATCCTAGCTCCTCCGCTTGTTGAGAAACATACCAAAGGAGCTTTATTGGCTATTGCTGCATCTACTCCTTGCACAAATTTAGTTCCAACTGCTCCTCCCATGGATCCGCCCATATAACGAAACTCAAAAGCTGCAACTACAATTTCAACCCCCTCAAGCTTACCCTTGCCAATCACTATAGCTTCTTCCTCACCAGTACTGGAAACAGCCTCTTTGATACGTTGGCTATAAGATTTTGTATCTTTAAACTTAAGAACATCTTTGGTAGTAATTTTAGTTGCGAGCTCATGGAAACTGCCGCCATCAAAAAAAATAGACATTCTGGTGCGTGCTCCAATACGTAGATGGTGATCACACTTTGGACAAACAAAAAGCGATTTTTCTAACTCAGGTTGATATAAGATGGCTTCACATGCTGGACAATTATTCCACAAACCATCTGGTACCTTGCTTTTAGGTGATGATGAATTATCATCTGAACCAATGGATGGAATTAATCTTTTAAGCCAATTCATTAATTTATTGCCTCAGATATTTTGTTAAGGTAATTATATATATTTTTGAATTCTTTTTGGCTAGATTGATCATGAATCATCTGAACTAGACTTGATCCAATCACAATTCCATCTGATATTTTGCTTAAATTATGAGCATCATCAGGAGTCTTGATTCCAAAACCAGCAAAAACAGGAAGAACAGTTTGCAAGCGAACATAATTTATATTTTTTTCTGCTTCCTTGATATCTAGATGAGAAGAGCCTGTAACTCCTCGTAGAGTAACGTAATATATGAAGCCTGAGCTGCTATTGCATATTTTAGTAATTCTTTCTTTGCTAGTAGTTGGTGCTATCAATGAAATTGAAGCAAGATTTTCATTTTTAATTCCTAGATCTTCAAGATTACTCTCACCTGGAATATCAACAATTAAGACTGCATCAGTTCCAAAATTATGGGATTCTTTTAAAGCTTCTGAATTAGATAAAAAAGTATTCATATACCCCATTAAAATTATTGGGGTATCAGTATTCTTTTCTCTGAACTGTTTAACTAACTTAAAAATTCCGTTAAGTGAAGTGTTGTTTTTTAGAGCCCTATCATGGGCAGCCTGAATAACTGGACCTTCAGCAATAGGATCTGTAAATGGGACTCCTACTTCAAGAATGTCTACTCCAGCATCAACAAATCCGTGCATAAGTTCCAAAGTTGAGTCTAAATCTGGATCTCCAGCAACCAGATATGCAACAAGCGCTTTTTTGGAAGTCTCTTTTAATGATTGAATTTTTTCATCTAATCTAGTCAAGAGATATTCCATCCATAGTGGCGACCGTATTAATGTCCTTGTCTCCTCGACCAGAAACGTTGATCACAATATTCTGGTTAGAGTTAAAATTTTTCGAAACATTGTCTAATGCAGCAAATGCATGAGCGGTTTCTAAAGCTGGCATAATACCTTCAAGCTTTGTAACCATATGAAATGATTCAAGAACCTCATTATCACCAACAGCAATATAATCTGCTCTACCAGTATCCTTTAAGTTAGAATGTTCAGGGCCGACTCCAGGATAATCTAACCCAGCTGAAATAGAATGTGTATCTATTACCTGACCATCTTTATCTTGCATAAGGTAACTCTTTGCACCATGCAAAATACCTGGCTTCCCATCATTTAATGGCGCCGCATGTTTACCACTCTTAAGACCTCTACCCGCAGCTTCAACACCAATTAATTGAACATTGGGTTCTTCTAGAAAAGGATAGAAAATCCCCATTGCATTTGACCCACCTCCCACACAAGCAATAATTGCATCTGGATATTGTGAAAAAAGTTTTATAGATTGTTCCTTTAATTCTCTGCCAACTATTGCATTAAAATCTCTTACTATCATCGGATATGGATGGGGGCCAGTAACGCTACCAATAATATAATAGGTATCTTCTATATTAGTCACCCAGTCCCTCATGGCTTCATTTAATGCATCTTTAAGTGTTGCGGTCCCTGAATTTACAGCATGAACTTTAGCTCCTAGCAGTTTTATTCTATAAACATTCAAAGACTGTCTTTCTACATCCGTTGCCCCCATGTAAATATGGCACTCAAGACCAAGTCTTGCTGCAACTGTTGCTGTAGCAACTCCATGTTGACCGGCTCCTGTTTCAGCGATAATCCTTTTCTTGCCCATTGCCTTTGCAAGTAATATCTGTCCAACTGTATTGTTAATCTTATGAGCGCCTGTATGGTTTAAATCTTCTCGTTTAAGCCATATTTGAGGACCAGAATAGTAATCAGTTAACCTTTTTGCAAAATACAACGGGGATGGTCGGCCGACAAACTGGAGTAGATCTTGATCAATTTCTTCTAAAAATTTTGGTTCCTTTTTTAGTTTTACGTACGTTTCATCTAGCTCTTTTAAAGCATACATAAGTGTTTCAGGGACAAACTTCCCGCCATACTCTCCAAAAAAACCATCGGAATTTGGTAAATCAGTAAAATTATCCATTTTTAAAAGTTTTTATAACCTGACCCATAAGGGTTTTATCTTTGCGTGCGAGTGATGATTCTACCCCAGAGTTCACATCAATACACCATGGATTCAAAGAGATTGCCTGCTTTATATTTTCAGAGTTAATGCCGCCTGCAAGAACAAATTGTTTTTCTAATGAGATTTCATCTAGCAAGCTCCAATCAAATACCTTTCCAGTTCCTCCATGCAAATCATTTGAAAATGTTTCTAACAAGAAAGCATTTGCAGAGGGATAATCATTAATTTTTTTGAATGATTCAGAACTTCGAACTCTAATAGTTTTCCAAAATGGTTGATTAAATTGTTCACAAAAATGACTGGATTCATCTCCATGAAATTGTAAAATTGAGCTTGGAATATTTGTCGAAATTTTTCTGACTTCATCGATTGAGGGATTTACAAATACAAAAACTGGTGTTGTATTTTTAAAATTAAAATCTTCTAGAGAAGAAAGAAACTCCTCAGAAATCTTTCTTGGGCTTCCATCAGCCATTATAAATCCGACAAAATCTACTCTCATTTTACAAGCATATTGCAATATTTCGTTGTCACGTATCCCACAGATTTTTATTTTCATTATCTTGAAGAAAGTAAAAAACTTAAGAGGTTCGTTGAGTTTTCTTCTTGACTCCACTTGATCTTCCTATAGCTAGCACCAGTAAAGAATAGCCCCTGTGCTTGAGCTGTCTTGCCAGCATTCCTTCTATCTTGTGAACTTAAAATACTAATCATGTCTCTACCAGAACCTTTAGATATATCAAGTAATGTACCAATAATAATTCTAACCATATTATATAAATAAGCATTTGCACACAGACTTACGATAACAAAATTATCCTTTTCAACAATATCAATACTTTGAAGGGTTCGAATTGGATTTTTTGAAGTGCATTTTGATCCTCTAAATGAATTAAAGTTATGTGTTCCAATTAAATGAGAGGCCTCTTCTCTCATTATTTTTATATCAATTTTATCTTTTTCCCAAGAAACATAATCTCTCAAGAAAATAGGTTGAGTTTCGCCAGTGTATATTACATATGAATAGGTTCTATTTATAGCGTCGAACCTAGAATGAAATTCTTCAGACACTTTTTGGATAGAAGAAACGGAAATATCATCTGGTAATAAAGAGTTTATTCCATTGAGCCATTGATTAGTTTCTCGATAATCACTAGTGGAGAAATCAAAAATTTGCCCAGTTGCATGAACTCCAGCATCTGTTCTGCCAGCATAATTAATCCGTCCTTCAAGATTTCCAATAGAAGAAATAGCTAACTCAAGATGATCTTGGATAGATTCAGCATTTTTTTGAGATTGAAATCCAGAATACTTAGAACCATCATACTGACAAATACCGGCAAATCTCACAATTTATTTCTTTTCTTTTAAAAGTAAACGCGCCTCAGAGACAATCAAATCATTTGATGAATTAGCTATCAATTTATTTAAAATTTTAGTCGCGCCCTCCCAATCTTCCATCTCAATATAAGTTCTAACCAAATCTAATTCTTGAGTTTCTATATCGTTAGATATACTTAGATTGGTTTGGAAGGTATTATTTTCATCCAATAAATCCTCTTGCGCAGCAGCTATAGTAAATATAGGTCTTTTGCTGAATCTAATTAACATATAGGCTATTACAAAACCTAAGAGTAAAGATAGAACACCCACCCAAAATAAATCTTGAAAACCAAAAGTTTTAGAATTATTTGAAGATTTTGCTTTTGAAGAAAAATCAGTTTCTGATTCCAATTCAATGATAGAAGTATTTTTTACCACAATCTCTGAAGCACTTAACTTGGAATTATCTATTTCTTTAATTAAATTTAGATTTGATTGATGTGATGAGTTATCAGTTACTTTATTTTCACCCGAAGAGTCATTAAAAATTTCTACTGGGGCAGTCAATTTTAAAATTGGCTTTATAACTGGTTCTTGAACGTTGTTTCTTTTCAAATTCATAAAAGCGATTGATTCTTTTGCTCTAATATTTGAAGTTGATGCAACTAATTCTGGGGAAGGTAGATTTAGATCAACATCCCCTCTTACCATATTTATATCCTCATCAATAAATGCATTTGGATTCTCAAGATAAAAACCCCACATAATTTGATAGATTGAAGCATCATAATTTTGACTCACTGACTGTGAAACGCTCCAAATAGTTTCAACTTCATTGCTAGGAATGCTCTGGGGTCTTTCGGGGACTTTATTTTTATCATTGATAGGTTTTTCAAGAGAAAAAGTTTTGGTTTCATTAACTCCAGAATTATCCTCATAATTGGGCTCTTCAGATAATATTCTTGCAATATCATATCTTTGCGGTTCACCATAAATCTTCTTTGCCGGAAGTTTAAAAGATACCTGTGATTTTGGGGAAGGAGCTAAATCATTTTGCGGAAGATAAATAAAAATATCTTTTTTTAAAGCCGTTTTAATATTTAAACGAAAAGAGATGTAATCTTTTAGGTAATTTTTAGGGATAGCTAGGGTTAGTCGCTTGTAATCTTCAAGATTTTCAAAAATCCTATACTCAAATGTAAAATCAGAAAACTCATCATCTGATTTAAAATTAGTAATTAAAATTTCATCTTCTTCAAGATTGTCAGTTGAACTAATTTTGATCTGAATTAAATACAATCCCTCTGGATTGATTTCTACAATAGGACTTCCGATGATTGTGCTTGCATTAGCACTAAAGCTAAAAAGAGCTAGCAAAAATACAAACTTTCTCATTTTAGTTTACTGTACTTAAGTAGATCTTCGCATATTTGAACTGCATTCAAAGCGGCACCTTTACCATAAACATTGTCTGCAACTATCCACATTGAAACCCAGGTTTCATCGAATGCTTCCTGCACTCTTATCCTCCCAACAAATACATCATGTGTATCATTGGCATTCTCAACAGGGGTGGGATACTCAGGATCTTCGAAAACCTTGATGCCTTCTGATCCTTTTAGAATGTCAACAACCTCTTGATAAGAAATATTTTTAGACACATTGAAAAAAACAGCTTCAGAATGTCCATTGAATACTGGAACTCTTACGCAGGTAGATTGCACAAAAATCTTGGGATCAAGAATCTTATGAGTCTCCCACACAATCTTCATTTCTTCTTTGGTAAAATTATTTTCTAGAAAATCATCGCACTGAGGAATTACATTAAAAGCAATTTGTTTAGGATAGACTTGAGTTTGATTATCTTGTTCTGAAAAATATGTTTGGCCATGTAGTTCTTCCATGGCCGCTTTTCCTGTTCCAGATACTGCTTGGTAAGATGCTACATTTAAACGTTGAATACTTGCTGAATCATGAATGGGCTTCAAAGCCATCAATAACTGAGCAGTAGTACAGTTTGGATTTGCAATCAGTGATGGCTGATTCAACTCTTTTAAAGCATGGCCATTAATTTCAGGAATAACCAATGGCACATTCTCTTCATATCTAAAATGTGATGACAGATCAATAACGTAACTTCCAGCAGCAACAAAATCTTTAGCATATTGTTTGGCTACTTCTGAACCAGCTGCAATGATAATTAACTGTGCTTTTTTTGCATCAAAACCTTCTAATGATTCAATGGAATATTCAGAAGTATTAAAAACGATCTTATTTCCAACTGTTGTTTTGGCTAACGGAAAAAAATTGTTTACTGGAAAGGCTCTATTTTCAAGTAACTTTATAATCTTGGTTCCAACAAGACCTGAGGCACCTATTAAAGCTAGGGAAACACCATTAACTTTCATTTTTCAAGATCTCAATTAAAGTTAAAGCAACTTCTGCTGTATTCAAAAAATTTCCAGAAGTAGAGATATCCTTAGTTCTGTAACCCTTGCTAATAAAAGTTTTAATCGCAGAGTCAATTCTTTTTCCAAGATCTGCCCTATCAAGAGAATACTCAAACGCCATTGCTAGAGATGAAATCATCGCTAAGGGATTTGCAATTCCTTGGCCAGCAATGTCTGGAGCACTTCCATGGCATGGTTCGTACATACCCTGTGAAGAACTATTTAAGGATGCAGAAGGAAGCATACCAATCGAACCACTTAAAGTAGCAGCAATATCAGAAAGCATATCTCCAAAAAGATTTCCTGAAACAATTACATCATATTGATTTGGGTTTAAAACTAGCTGCATTGCTGTATTATCAGCAAGCTGATGAGATAATTGGACTTCAGGGTAGTCAGCACCCATTTCAGTAACGATGCTTCTCCAGAATTTTGAAACTTCTAAAACATTGGCTTTCTCAACAGAACATAATTTCTTATCTCGATTCATAGCAGCTTCAAAAGCAACTTTTGCTATCCTTCTAATTTCATCTTCGTTATATATCATTGTATTGAAACCATATTTAGGGCTTTCATTTTCAACAATTCCTCTAGGCTCTCCAAAATAAACTCCACCAGTTAATTCTCTGACTATGAGGATATCTAGATTTTCTATAATTTGCTTTTTAAGTGGAGATGCAGAAGCAAGCTCATTAAATAAAAAAGCAGGTCTTAGATTTGCAAATAAGCCAAGTGATTTTCGCAACCCCAGTAATGCTTGCTCTGGCCTTAAATCCCAATCAAGATTATCCCATTGAGGTCCGCCAACAGCTCCAAATAAAATCGCATCTGATTTTTTTGCAATTTCTAGCGTCTCTTTAGTCAAAGGCTTGCCAAATTCATCATAAGAAGATCCACCAACTTTTCTCTCAGAAATTTTAAAATCTAAACTTTGCTCAGAAATCAGATACTGCAATACTTCAACCATTGAAGACGTAACCTCTTGGCCAATACCATCTCCTGGAAGAATTAATATTTGTTTTGTCATCTTTATACTCTAGTTGCTATAGCCAAAAATCCAGGGTCTATGATTTCGTCTTGCTTTCTCAAAAGCCTCAATAAGATGCTTATCTTTTAACGTGATATCTACATCATCTAAATTATTGATAATGCGATCAAGCAGACTATCTTTTACATCAAATAAATAACATAAGTCGTTATCTACCTTAATTTCTTTTTTTAATAAATCAATTACAAAACTTACTGGCGAGGAACAAGCAATTTCAAACAAATGATTTATTTCTTCCTTTGATAGTTTTATGGGAAGAACTGAATTCTTAAAACAATTATTGTAAAAAATATCTCCAAATGAGCTAGCTATCACAGCTTTAAAACCAAAATCTCTTAAAGCCCATACTGCATGCTCTCTGCTTGATCCACACCCAAAATTATCTCTCGTTAAAAGAATTTCAGAGTTATTAAAGGGTTTTTTATTTAATATAAAGTCATTATTCTTTAAGCGATCATCAGCGGTCATATCCAACCGACCCCCATCTAAATATCTCCACCCATCAAAAAGAAAATCCCCAAAGCCAAATTTCTTAATAGACTTTAGATATTCAGTTGGAATAATTTGATCTGTATCAATATTATCTCTATCAAAGGTTGCTACTATGCCTGTAATAATTGAACTGCTCATGATGATGATGATGGATCAGTTATTTTGCCGTTTACTGCGGTTAATGCAGCCATTACAGGACTCATTAAGTGAGTTCTACCAAGATTACCTTGCCTACCTTCAAAATTTCTATTTGAAGTTGATGCGCATCTTTCGTATGGTTTTAACTGATCAGGATTCATCCCCAAGCACATAGAGCAGCCTGGATCACGCCATAAGAAACCCGCCTCAAGGAAAATAGCATCCAAGCCCTCTTCCTCAGCTTGAGCTTTGACCATTCCTGAGCCAGGAACAACAATAGCCTCAGTAATATCTTTTGAAACTTTTTTACCTTTTACAACTGAAGCTGCATCACGCAAATCTTCAATTCTTGAATTAGTACACGATCCGATAAAAATTCTATCGAAACTTAAGTCTTGAAGAGTTTTTGACTCCTCTAGACCCATATATGCTTTTGCAAGTAATACATTTTCTCTATTTTTGTCATCAATATATTCTTTAGAAGGAATCTCTGCATCAAAATCGATAGTCATTTCTGGTGATGTGCCCCAAGTTACTTGAGGCTTTATTTCTGATACATCAATGGTTATTGTTTTGTCAAAATTTGCCTCGTCATCAGATTTTAAAGTCTGCCAATAATCGGCAGCTTCATTAAAAACATTATCCGAAAGGTTGGAGTGTTTTTTAACATAATCAAGTGTTGTTGCATCAACTGCTATTAGACCAACCTTTGCCCCAGCCTCTATTGCCATATTACAGATTGTCATTCGTGATTCCATAGAAGCTGATGAAATATAAGACCCAGAAAATTCAATAGCATGACCTGTTCCACCGGCAGTTCCAATAAGCTTTATTAAATGTAGCACTACATCTTTTGAAGCAACTCCGCGTTGGAGCTGACCATTAAAGTTAATTTGCATATTTTTTAGCTTTGTAGTTTTTAGACATTGCGTTGCCAAAACATGTTCGACCTCAGAAGTTCCAATACCCATAGCTAAACATCCAAATGCTCCGTGAGTAGAGGTATGAGAATCTCCACAAACAATGGTCATGCCAGGTAATGTATAGCCAAGCTCAGGGCCCATCACATGAACAATACCTTGCTTATGAGAATTTATATCAAATTGATGAATGCCAAAATCATTACAATTTTTATCAAGCTCTACTACCTGAATTTTTGATACTACGTCTTCAATAGATTCAGCATAAAATTTATTCCCTCGATTCGTAGGAACATTATGATCAGGAGTCGCAACATTTGCATCTAGGCGCCATGGTTTTAATTGCTTATGCCTTAAGCCTTCGAATGCTTGTGGTGAAGTAACTTCATGGAGATAGTGTCTGTCAATATAAATTAATGACTCAGTACTATCATCAGTCTGAACTAGATGCTCATCCCAGAGCTTGTCATATAAAGAAAGAGGCATATTATTTTTTGAAAGGCACTAATTGATCAATTGTTCCGCATTGTGCTTGGTTTCTTAAGAAATGATCCATGAGAACCAAATTTACCATTGCCTCTGCAATTGGAACTGCTCTAATGCCGACACACGGATCATGTCTGCCTGTTACCTCAACATCAACCTCCTCTCCAGCAACATTAATTGTTTGGGCTTTTGATTTAATACTTGAGGTAGGTTTGATAATAAATTCTAATTCAATAAGATCGCCATTTGTAATTCCGCCCAATATACCGCCTGCATTATTTGATTTAAAGCCTTCCTGTGTAATCTCATCTCTGAGCTCGGAGCCTTTAAGATCTAGTATATTATCAACATTTCCAATGGTTACAGATTTCACAGCGTTAATACTCATAATCGCTTTAGCTAAATCTGCATCTAATTTATCAAAAACCGGTTCGCCTAAACCAACGGGACAATTTGTAACCCTTACACCTAACTTTGCTCCTACAGAGTTACCTTCCTTAATTAAATCGGCAAACATAGAATCTAAATCTTTTAATCTAGACTCATCAGCAAAAAAATACTTATTTGTTTTTGCATTTTCCAGGTTAAGTGAATTTGCTTGAATTGTTCCTATTTGGCAAACATAACCCTCTGTCTTGATACCATTTGCGTTTAAATATTTTTTAGCAATAGCGCCTGCAGCCACCCTCATAGCAGTTTCTCTGGCACTGGAACGGCCTCCGCCTCTGTAGTCCCGATGACCATATTTTGCTTGATAAGTTATATCAGCATGATTAGGACGGAAAACATCTTTTATATTTGAATAATCTTTGGATTTTTGATCCTTATTATAAATAATTAAACTAATTGGAGTCCCTAGAGTTTTTCCTTCAAAAACACCAGATAATATTTCAACATCATCATCTTCTTTTCGTTGGGTAGTAACATCAGACTGACCCGGCTTTCTGCGATTTAACTCAAGCTGAATATCCTCTGATGAAAGCTCTAATTGAGGTGGACAGCCATCAATAATGCACCCAAGAGCCTTTCCATGACTCTCACCAAAAGTAGTAACTCTAAATAATTTTCCAAATGTATTACCTGACATACGCGAGATTATAGACCAAAAAGCTACATAGAGCCTATCTCAGGGTTGATAGACCTTCATCAACACTAATTGTTTACCCAGTAATACAATCTTCCATTACAGAAAAAAGGTTATTATATCTGTGATGATAAAAAGGATTTCAAGCACTGATTCATGTTTCCTAGCTTTAAGTTTATTTTTAATACTAGGCTCTTGTTCGTTAGTTGAGAGAAATCCTTCATACGAAATTAATGCTCAATACAATGTTTCCATTAATAGGGATTTTTGGGGGATACCATATATTAAAGGTCAAACTGATCAAGATGTTGCCTATGGTATAGGCTTGGTGCATGCAGAAGATGCTTATGAGGATCTAGTAGAATTAATGCCTTTATACAGAGGTGAGAATGCAATTTATAATGGCCTTAAAAACATTGATACTGATTACCTAGTAAGATTATTAAAAGTTCATTCCAAGGTAAAAGATCTTGGGAGAAAGCAGCTCCCTCAAAATATACTAGCTATGGCTCAAGCTTATGCAGATGGTGTAAATATGTACGCGAAACAACATCCGGATAAAGTAAATCTTTCATTACACCCAATTACTCAAGAAGATATTCTTGCTGGATCGTATATTCAACATTTATTTTTTGCTGGGTTAGATGGAGACTTAGCCCAGATGGATAAGCAAGATAAGACATCTATTCCAACTGGATCTAATGCAATAGCAGTTAATTCAGTTAAAACTAAATTAGAATCTTCATATCTTCTTATCAACTCTCATCAACCTTTGACAGGACCAGTAGGTTGGTATGAATTAAATGTCGAAAGTAAATCAGGGTGGAATGCACATGGTGGAAATTTTCCTGGCTCATTTTTAATAAATGTTGGTTTTAATAAAAATATTAGTTGGGGAGCTACCGTTAATCGCCCAGATGTCATGGACATATATGAGCTAACAATCAATCCAGATAATGCTAATCAATATCTATTAGACGGCCAGTGGATTCCTTTTGATATTGAAAAAGACTATTTAGCATTTAAACTTTTTGGCTTCTTAAAATTAAAAACAAAACAAAAATTTAGGTATTCAAAATTTGGGCCAGTATTAAAAATAAATGATAAATACTTTGCTCTAAAACATATAAATGAGAACTCGTTTAATGAAATAGATGGGTGGTATGAAATAAGCAATGCTAAAAATGTATACGAATTTGGGCAACAGCTTGAAAAAAGAAAAATACCTAGTTTTAACTTTGTAACAATGGATTCTGAAAGGAATATCGGATATTTCTACAATGGCAGGATTCCAATGAGGCTTGATGCTGCTAGTGCTAGACAAATTATAAAAAGCTCAAGCTCAAAAGATATTTGGGATGAGAAACAACTGGTAAATGACCTACCAAAATTTATTAATCCTTCGAACGGCTGGATTCAAAGTACCAATCAGAGCCCATTCTCAGTTATGGGAGAGCACTCACTAAAAACAAAAACAGTTAACAAGTATGTAGATTATGAAAAAAGGCTAACCAATAGATCTTATGTTGCTAACGAATTACTCTCTCCAACTGAGCCTATTGATTTGAAGAGATTTATTGAAATAAAATTTGATCACTCATATTCAAAAAATTCACGCCAGTACCGATACCTTCAATCTATATCCAAATATGATAAAAATATTCAATTAACAATAAAAAACTGGGATGGAAAAACTAACTTCAAAAATACTGATGCTGGTCTCGGGATGTGCTTAATGGCTCAAGAATGGATGTCAGAAATGAATAGTAAACCCACTCCTTCCTATGATTCAGCAAAACAAGAATGTGAAAGTATTTTCGCCACAATAAAAAGAAAATACTCTGATCCTTGGGAAGATATTAATACGATTTCAAGAGGGTCACGGACTTATCCAATACAGGGTTCGGTTGACACCTTGAGGGCAGTTTATGGATCTTCAAGCTCAATAACTAGAAGCTTGGATATGTCAGGTGGCGATGGACTTTTTTTTATTATCGCTGAAGAAGGCCTTGGTAAAACCATTTATGGAATGCATAACTATGGATCTTCTAGAAATAAATCTTCTGTTCATTACTCGGACCAAACATTCTTATTTAGCCAAGAAGCTTTAAGATTTATTCCGGAAAGTCTTTAAAAAGAGTTTTCTTTAACAGAGAATAATTCTTGGAAATCTAATACACTCATAGATTCAAGTTCTTGCTGATCAAGACACTTGGACAAAATGGTGCTCACTTTTTCTTCATTAAAGATTTTTCCAAGATTATTTTCAAATTTCTTTTCTAAGACAGGAATTCCTTCCTCTCTTCGACGTTTGTGACCGATTGGGTACTCAACCTCAACAGCATCAGTTGATGAGCCATCATTAAAAAAGATTTGTATTTTATTTGCTATAGATCTTTTGTCAGCCTCTAAATATTCTTCTGTGTAACGTTTATCTTCTTGAATTGTCATTTTCTCTCTAAGCTCATCCACTCTTGGATCACTAGCAACATCGTCCTCATAATGTTCTGCTATGAGATCTCCATGAATTAATCCTATAGCTATCATGTATTGCAAACAGTGATCCCTGTCAGCTGGATTATTTAATTCTCCAGATTTAGAGATAATTCTTATTGCTGATTCATGAGTGGTAACTTCAATATTAGATATTTCATCAAGCCTATCTTTAATTTGAGGATGTAGAGTAACCGCAACCTCAACAGCTGTTTGTGCATGAAATTCTGCAGGAAAACTAATCTTGAATAAAACATTCTCCATGACATATGAACTAAAAGGTTGGCTTAAAGAAAGTTTTTTGCCTTTAAAAGAAACTTCCTCAAATCCCCATATAGGGGCTGATAAGACACTTGGATACCCCATCTCTCCAGATAAAGT
>CAYUHD010000015.1:0-25087 GCA_964444385.1 uncultured Gammaproteobacteria bacterium | reverse complement strand
ATTTAGCTCTTAGTTATGATCATAGATTGCTTGATGGAAAAGAAGCGGTGGCATTTCTAATTGCTATAAAGGATCAATTAGAATCTCCAGAAAAACTTCTGTTAAATTTATGAGGCTTAAAAATGTATGACGTTATTGTAATTGGAAGTGGTCCAGCTGGATATGTTGCTGCAATTAGAGCTTCTCAACTAGGGTTAAAAACAGCCTGTATTGAAAAATCATTTGATGATGATGGCAAATCTCAGCTAGGAGGTACTTGCCTAAACGTTGGGTGTATCCCCTCAAAAGCATTGCTCGACTCATCTCATCGATATGCAGATGCAACAAACCATTTATCTGACCATGGCATTGAGGTTAATAAACCTAAGTTAGATTTATCTAAAATGATGAACAGAAAAAATAAGATTGTTGCCCAATTAACCGCAGGTATTTCAGGTCTTTTTAAAGCAAATAAGGTAACCCAAATTTCTGGTCATGCAAGAATAATTGACTCCAATCACATTGAGGTTACCTCCAAAGATAATATAGAAATACTTGAAACGAAGAACATTGTTATTGCTACAGGATCCTCTCCAATTGATATCCCAGTTGCAGAGATTAACAAAAAAAATATAGTTGATAGCACTGGAGCCCTAGAATTTCAAACAGTGCCAAAGAAATTAGGAATAATTGGAGCCGGAGTGATTGGGCTTGAGTTAGGAAGTATTTGGGCCAGGTTAGGTTCTGAGGTCACTGTACTTGAAGCCATGGATGAATTTTTACCAATGGCCGATAAGAGAATTGCTAAAGATGCCTTAAAAGAATTCAACAAACAGGGATTAAATATTAATTTGGGCTGCAAAGTTACTTCGACATCATCAAATGAAAAAAATATTACAGTGACTTATGAGAATGAAGGTAGTGTATCTGAGTTAAAAGTTGATAAGTTGATTGTTGCTGTTGGTAGAAAACCTAACGTAGATAATCTTTTGGACAAAAATTCTGGCTTGTCTATTGATGAAGAGGGATTTATTCCAGTGAATGATTTTTGTGAAACCAATGTTAAAAATATATGGGCAATTGGTGATGTTGTTAGAGGCCCAATGTTAGCTCATAAGGCTTCAGAGGAAGGAATTATGGTTGTTGAGAGAATTGCAGGCAAGCATGCTGAAATGGCATATGACCTTGTTCCCTCTGTTATATATACTCATCCAGAAGTTGCATGGGTTGGGCAAAATGAACAAGATCTTACAGATGCAGGCATCGAATTTAAAATAGGATCTTTTCCTTTTGCTGCAAGTGGCAGGGCGTTGGCTTCTGGAGAAATCACTGGCTTTATTAAAGTTATAGCTGATAAAAAAACAGATACAATACTTGGCGTTCATGCATTTGGACCTTCAGCTGCAGATATTGTGCAACAGGGAGTAGTTGCTATGGAGTTTGGAGCTAGCGCCGAAGATCTTGGATTAACTATTTTTAGTCATCCAACTATTTCAGAAGCATTGCATGAAGCAGCAATGGCAGTGAATGGACAAGCAATTCATATAGGAAATAGAAAAAAATGAATCTTCATGAGTATCAAGGAAAAGAGCTTTTCGCAAAGTTTGGTTTGCCAGTTTCAAAGAATAAGGTGATTACTACTGCAGATGATGCAATTAATGCTTGTAGAGATATAGGTGGAAATAAATGGGTTGTAAAAGCTCAAGTACATGCTGGCGGAAGAGGAAAAGCAGGTGGGGTTAAACTTGTTAGCACGCCTGATAAAGCGGTTGAATTTGCTAATCAATGGCTTGGGAAAAGGCTTGTTACATATCAAACTGATTCTAATGGACAGCTTGTGAACTCTATTTTGATTGAAGAATGTACAGATATTGCAAAAGAGCTTTATCTTAGTGCAGTGGTTGACAGAGGAACACAAAGAATTGTTTTTATAGGTTCTAGTGAGGGCGGGGTTAATATTGAAGAAGTAGCAGAAAAAACACCAGAAAAAATTATCTATGAACCCATTGATCCTTTAACAGGACCCATGGGTTTTCAATCAAGAAAAATATCAAAAGTTTTAGGTCTAGATGATGAGCAATCAAAACAATTTTTAAAAATGTTTCTTCAGTTAACAGAGTTATTTATTTCTCATGATCTTAGCTTGCTTGAGATCAATCCTTTGGTAATAACTCAAGGTGGAAAACTTCATTGCTTAGATGCAAAAATTAATATTGATTCAAATGCAATGTACAGACAACCGGAAATACAAGACATGCATGATCCTTCTCAGGAAGATCATAGAGAATCTGAGGCAGCGATTAGTGGTCTGAGTTATGTATCTTTAGATGGAAATATTGGTTGTATGGTTAATGGTGCGGGCTTAGCAATGGGAACAATGGATACCATCAAATATTTTGGAGGTGCTCCAGCTAATTTCCTTGATGTTGGCGGAACAGCTACCCAAGAACGGGTTTCTAAAGCATTTAAATTAATATTAGCTGATCCTGAAGTAAAAGTAGTGCTTGTAAATATTTTTGGTGGAATTGTCAGATGTGATCTTATTGCTGAGGGCATCTTGGCTACAATTGAAGAGATCGGAGCTTCTATTCCAGTAGTTGTCCGGTTAGAGGGTAATAATGCGGATATTGGGAGCAATATTCTTGCTGAATCTAATGCAGAGATTGTTAGTTTAAACAATCTAGAAGAAGCAACTAAAAAGGCAGTGGAGTTAAGTAAATGAGTATATTGGTAGATAAAAATACACGTCTTTTAGTTCAAGGTTTCACAGGCTCTCAAGCTACTTTGCATTCTGAGCAATCAATTGAATATGGAACAAATATTGTGGGAGGCGTTACTCCGGGGAAGGGAGGGCAGACACATTTGGGTGCTCCTGTTTTTAACTCTGTGCATGACGCTGTTGAAGCTGTGCAACCTAATGCCTCGATTATTTTTGTTCCAGCGCAATTTTGTAAAGATTCAATTTTAGAAGCTGCTGATGCTGGAATTAAGTTGATAATTTGTATTACCGAAGGAGTACCTACGCTAGATATGCTCGTTGTAAAAAAGAGAATTGATGAGTTAGGTATTAGATTAATTGGCCCTAACTGCCCCGGGATAATAACTCCAGGAGAGGCAAAATTAGGAATCATGCCAGGTAGTATTCATATGCAAGGTTCAGTTGGTATTATCTCTCGATCAGGCACCTTAACTTATGAAGCTGTGAAGCAAACAACTGATCTAGGTTTAGGTCAAAGTACATGTGTTGGGATTGGGGGAGACCCAATTCCTGGGACTTCTTTTATTGATGTTCTGCAACTAATGGAAGCAGATAAGCAAACTCAAGCAATAGTCATGGTTGGTGAAATTGGAGGAACAGCTGAAGAGGAAGCAGCTGAATATATTAGAGACAATGTTTCCAAGCCAGTTATCTCATATATTGCTGGGCAAACTGCTCCACCAGGAAAGAGGATGGGTCATGCCGGAGCGATTATAGCTGGTGGTAAAGGAACAGCTGCAGATAAAATCAAAAAATTAAAAGAATGTGGCGTTCATATAGCTGAGAATTTACTTCAAATTGGCACGAAAGCTAAGGAAGTTTTGAGTTAGATTGGGTTATAAATTTATTAGCAATATAGTTAAGTCTAGGAATAATTAAACTTGCGAAAGCTGTCAGCCCAGCGATCATGCCTATCCAGATACCTGCAGGTCCTAAAGAGTTACCAAATATTCCATGATAGGTCAGATAATACCCGCCAGGTAAGGCGATAAACCAGTAGGTTAAAATTAGCATTAGCATTGGAGCAAATGTATCTTTGTAACCCCTCAAACTACCCAAGGCACCCATTTGCATCCCATCAGGAATCTGAAAGATTGCAGCAAAAAGTAAAAGATGCATTGCAATTGCTATAACTGCCAAATCGGAAGAATAAAGTGAAACAAGGTTTTCTCTAAAGGTTAGGATGATTATTGTATTAACTATTGCGCCAGCTAAACAGATCAAGATAGCAACATGAGAAGCATATTTGGCTTGATGGAGTCTTTTTTCACCAACCAGATTCCCTATTCGTGTTGCTGCAGCCAAGCCAAAAGATAGAGGGAGGATGAATAAAACACTAGCTATATTAATTGCTACAGTATGAGCGCTAATTACCGTTGCTCCAAATGATCCTAAAATTAATGCGGTTCCTGAAAACATACTTAGCTCAACAAATACTCCAAAGCCTATCGGCATACCTAATTTAAGAGCTTCTTTTGTTGTGAAAGCATTCGGAGGAGAGAATTGAGAAAATAATTTTGTAGGCCAGTACTCTTTCTTTTTCAGTATTATTAGTATTAAGACAATTAAACCAAAAAATATATTGATAGATGTTGCAATTCCGCAACCCACTCCGCCCATTGGGGGAATGCCAAAATAGCCATAGACAAAAATGATATCAAGAGGAATATTCAATAGCATTGCAATAAATGCAACCCAAAACACAGGAAGAGTAAGACCCATCCCTTCGCTGTAACAACGCAAACACGTGAAAAACATATTAGCAATAAAACCATAAGACATTGCTTTTAAATAACCATCTGAAATAAGAGCAATATTCTCATCAATATCAAATAAAGGAATAAACAGGCTAAGATTTCTATAAAGGATGAATCCAATAAAGCCTAATGCCAGACTAATCCAAAGAATCTCTCTTACCTTCTGTCCAATCTCTTCAAACTTTCTAGCTCCAAAAAGCTGAGCAACGATCGGAGTTACAGCAAACAGACAGCCGCCAAGCAGGAAGAAAAAAGGCATAGATAAAGCATTTCCTATAGCTAAGCCAGATAAATCAAGTGGGCTTGCTCGACCTGCAACAATAGTATCCGTAACTCCCATCGCCATATAGGAGATTTGAGATCCATAAATCGGAATACCAATTTTGAGTAATTGCTTTAATTCTTTTATTAAGTTTTTCAAAAAAATAAGCCCAGAAATTTCTCGGTACTTTATCATACAAGGACTAAATTAAAATCGGAGATAAGAAATTAGAAAAGATAGTCGTCCATATTGGTTAAAAAAAATTACTTTAAAGTTGACTGTTCGATATGTGAATAGATTTCTTCGTCCTCAATTTAAAAGTTTAGGAAAGGGGCCTGTATTTTTTAAGCCAAAATATATCAAGTTATTTGGTTCTAATATTTCAGTTGGAAACTTTGCAACATTTATATCTGCGCCAGATGATTACATTCAAATAACTAGTTGGGATGCTGATAACTGGAATGGGAAAGTTAATATTGGTAATTATGTCTTAATATCACCAGGAGTAAGGATCATGGCTGCTGAGAGTGTTTCGATTGGAGATTCATGCATGTTTGGGCATAGAGCATGCATTACCGATGCTGATTGGCATGGGATTTATGACAGAACAAAGGTTGTTGGAGATCCTAAGCCCGTGGTGTTAGAGGCAAATGTTTGGGTAGGAGAAGATGCAATGATTTGCAAAGGTGTAAAAATTGGAGCTAATAGTATTATTGGAGCTAGGTCAGTGGTTACAAAAGATATTCCTAAAAATACAATTTATGCCGGAAATCCTGCCGTATTTATTAGAAATTTAGATGATGGTGAATTTATCACACGCAAAGATTTTTTTGAGGATCCAATTAAGCTTGCAAAAGATTTTGACTTACTTGATCGATATACACTTGGTCAGAACTCTTTTTTAGGATGGATTAAAAGCATAATTTGGAGAGATAAAACCCATTGATAAAAATAGCAGCAGACTCACAAATTCCAGAAATTGAAAATCAGCTAGAAGAATATTTTAATGTTGAATTTTCATTAAAACTTTTTTCTTCGGACAAACTTTCTAATAATGATCTTAAAGATATTGATATTTTAATGGTTCGTTCAACTCTTTTAGTAAATCAGAGCCTGTGCGAGGGTACTAGGATAAGTTATGTAGCCTCAGCGACCGCTGGAATTGATCATTTAGATATAACTTATTTAGATAGTCAAAATATTGGATGGTCATATGCCCCTGGATGTAATGCTTTTAGTGTGATTCATTATGTAATGGCGGCATTTGGAGAATTAATAAAAGATGGGCTGTTCAATGTTAGGCAAAGTATAGGAATAGTGGGCTATGGTAATATTGGCAAAAGACTTTATAAACTTCTGAAAGCTTTAAACTTTGAAGTCTATGCGTGCGACCCATTTCTATCAAATCCTGAATTGGTTGATTTAGATAGAGTACTTGAATGTGATTTGTTAACTATCCATGTTCTACTTTCTACTCAGGGCCCCCATCCAACATTTAATCTTATTAACCAATCTCATATAAAAAGACTTTCTAATAAAATCTTAATTAATACATCAAGGGGAGAGGTTGTATCAGAAGACTTTGTAATTGAATCTCAAGATTTAATTTATATTGCAGATGTTTGGAAAAATGAGCCTGCTCCTGAGCTTTCAATGTTAAAAAAAGCTTATATTGCCACTCCTCATATTGCTGGCTATAGCACAGAGGGAAAGCTAAATGGGACGAAAATGATTGCTGAAGAATGTGCAAAAAAATTTAAATGCTTTAGGCGTCATTCATCTGATTCAGAGTCTTACTTGAATTGGCCTTATGGACTAGAACATATTGCCAGAGATATTCATGGATTGTCTTTTCCAGTATCTCTTTTTAATACCGAGCTAGATATAAAATCAATTTCGGATTCATTGAAAGCGCTATCAGCGAAGGATTTAGTAGAGGGCTTTAGATCTCAAAGAATAAATCATCCAAAAAGACATGATTTTAATGCTTATTCTTTTGAGGGTATTGGTAAGCTAGATGAGGAGTTAGATGTAAGATTTTTCAACCATTTAAGATGAACAAGAAATCTCTAAATTTTTGGCCCACTCAGGCGATTTTTCAGCATAATTTTGATACTTTTCAAGTTCATCATAAGGATTAGTAACTATTTCTAATATTGTTTCTATCTTTGAAAAATCTGAATTTTCAGCAGCATCAATGGCTTCTTGAGCCATATAATTTCTTAAGATATATTTTGGATTGATTTTGTTCATATTTTTAACTTTTAAGTCTAACGGGGTTAACTCTTCAGAATGACGCTTCTGAAATGAATTGATCCAATTCTTACCAATTTCTGAATTTAGCTCTTGGGTTGAATCGTGATCGAGAGCAGAACTAAGATTTCTAAAGGTATTAGTGTAATCAAGTTTTTCAGTTTCCATGATGTTTAACAAACCTTGAATCAGCTTAGCATCTCCAGTTTCTAGTTTTTCAAATCCAAGCTTTCTTTGGTAAATATCTGCAAGAGAATTTTGATACGTTGATTCATATTTTTTAAGAATTTTAGTTTGATTTTCTTCTGATATTAATGATGAAAGAGCATGCCCTAAAGCTGAACAATTCCAAAGGCCAATGTATGGTTGATTTTTATAAGCATATCTTCCCTGGTAATCAGAGTGATTGCATATATAAGTAGTCAGAAAATCTTCCATAAATCCATAAGGACCATAGTCAAATGTTTCTCCTAATATGCTCATATTGTCAGTGTTCATTACTCCATGATTGAATCCACAAGCTTGCCACTGAGAAATCATCTTTGCAGTCTTCACTACAATTACTTCAAAAAAATCTTCATACTTAGATTTGCAATCAGGGAAATAGGATGGATATTGATCAATGCAAAAGTCAGCTAAGTTTTTAACATTATCCCCTTGATTGTTATAGTGAAAATATTCAAAGTTACCAAATCTAATATGGGTTTTTGCAGTTCTTACAAGCATGGCAGCAGTTTCGCTCTTTTCCCGGATAACTATCTCGTCACTTCCAATTATCATTAATGATCTTGAAGTAGGTATTGATAGTGCATGCATTGCCTCACCACATAAATACTCTCTGATTACAGATCTTAAGACAGCTCTGCCGTCTCCAAATCGGGAGTAGGGTGTCTTACCAGCCCCTTTAAGGTGAATATCTAAAAAATTATCATTTGACTTAATTTGACCAAGGAGCAGTCCTCTGCCATCACCTAATTGTTCTACATATTGTCCAAATTGATGACCTGAATAAACCATGGATAATGGTTTTAATGATTTAATTTTTGATGAGCCATTAAAAAGATCCAATAGTTTTTGCCCATCAATATTATCAATACCTATTTCTTTTTTTAATTGAGCATTCTCAATTACAATTCCAGGATTATCAAATCCTTGCCAGTTTTGTAGATTATGAAATTCTTTAGGTAAAGCAGCATACGCGTGAGGTTTTACAGGGATCATTTATCCTTTTGCAATTTGAATTAAATTACTCACATATTCATCTTTAGAATGATCAGCTCCTAAATGCTCAACTTCGTTCCACATTGCAGCACTACAAATAGGACTAAGGTCATCTTTAAGAGCATTTGCTACTTCTTCACCTGTGCCACAGAATCCCAGTGTCTCTACCATTTCATCTGTTACAAGAGAAAACATTTCTTCCCATTTACCTTTTACAGAAAGTTTGTGCAATGCTTCATTTATATCTTGCCAGCCATGAAACTCTAAAGCAGGTCTATATGTCCTAGTGGAAGCATAAAAACTAATCCGTGCAGCAACATTTCTTTTAGCAGTTTGAAGATCTTTTTCAGTTTCACCTGTCGCAATAAATCCGCCCCATAGCAATTCACATTCTTTAGGATCCCTGTTAGATTTTTTCGCACCCTCTGCTACCGCTGGCAGAATAATTTCATTGATGTATTTTGGAGAGCACATAGGGTGAAGTAATAATCCATCAGCAACTTCTCCAGCAATTTTTGCCATGCCTGGGCCTAATCCTGAAACATAAATTGGAGGAGCGTCAAAATCCATTGGAGGCGGAGTGAACATTGGGGTCATAAGGGTATGTGTATAGTGTTCTCCTTGAAAATCTAGCTTTTCGCCAGTTTTCCATGTATTCCAAATTGCTTTTACAGCAAGAATATATTCTCGCATTCTTGGTGCAGGAGGAGACCAAGGTACACTAAATCTTCTTTCATTATGCCCTTTTACCTGTGTTCCTAAGCCAAGTTGAAAACGTCCATCACCAAAGGACTGTAAGTCCCACCCCATATTTGCAACAGTCATTGGACTTCTTGGAAAAGCTATTGCTAATCCAGTCCTAACGATCATTTTTTTAGAATGTTCCAAACCAAGTAAAACAGGAAGAAATGGCTCATTATTTAGCTCTCCTGAAACAAGCGCATCATATCCAAGAGACTCAGCGTGCTTAACTATCTCAATAGTACTTTTAGACAAACCCGGTATGTAAGTTTCAATTCTCATATTTGTTCTATGTTTAGTTCTGAGTTAGCAAATTTTTGAGCCCATTGATAATTAGGTTTGCCAGATGGAGCTCTTTCAATTATGTCAGAAAAAACAATTTCTTTAGGCATTTTGTAGCTAGCGATATATTTTGAGGCGCTATCTTTAATTTCATCTATAGAAAGATCTTCTTTGTCTCTTCTTTGAATGACAGCAACAACTTTTTGTCCCCATTTTTCATCCTTAACTCCAACAACTAAGCAATCAAAGATATTTGGATGAGCTTTTAACGCCATTTCAACTTCCTCTGGAAATATTTTTTCACCACCTGAATTAATTGAAACACTTCCTCTTCCGAGAAGAGTCATCTGACCATCTTCTTCATATTTAGCCATATCTCCAGGTATTGAATATCTTTCACCATTGACCTCAATAAAAGTTTTTTTAGATTTCTCTTCATCTTTATAATAAGCAACTGGTACATGACCTTTTCTTGCTAAATACCCAATGGTTTCTGTATCGTTGGGTTGAATGATTTCTAATGTCTCAAGATTTAAAATCTCACTAAAGTCAGGCTTTGTAAATTTTGGACCACCCCCAGAGTCTTTTAACTTACCATCTTTAGTATGAATATTTACACCTGTTGCTCCAGTTTCAGAGGAGCCAACAGCATCTATTAAAAAAAGATTAGGCAGATATTCTAAGATAGTATCTTTGATAGATGCGCTGAAGATTGATGCGGTGCTCGAAAAAACAAATAGTGATGAAAGATCTAAGCCTTTTTCGAATGCAGTAGGTAGGGCATCGCAAAGAGGTCGCCCCATAGCATCGCCCATAATAGTAAGATTCATAACTTTTTCTTTTGCAACAATTTCCCAAATATAATCGGCATCAAATGAAATGTGATCATTAATTACCAATTTCCATCCAGAAAAGAATGCATTAAAAGATTGCCATTGAGCTCCACCATGCATAAAAGGCGCTAAAGCAAGCGCTATGGTTTGGTCTTGCAAACATTTATCTGCAAATGTCTCAGGGGTTGGATATTTTTCTCCAGTCACGGCATCGATGCCCCCTCCAAGAGTCATAAGCACATCTTCCATGCGCCACACAACACCCTTTGGCATCCCAGTCGTTCCACCTGTGTAAAGTATATATTTATCATCACCAGATCTTTCAATAGTTAACCTTGATTCACTTTCATTTGCGATAAGACCCTCAAAATCAAAGCTGTTATTAATAATATCGTCATCATTCGTATCATCATTAATGCAAATAAAATCTTTTAATATAGGCAAATCATCTTTGATGTTATTAAGCTTTGCACCAAACTGTTTTTGATAAAAAACAGCTTCCATATCAGCATTATCAATTAAATACTTAAGCTCCTCCTCAACATACCGATAATTTATATTTATAGGAATTGCGCAGAGTTTATATGCCCCAAGCATTATCTCCAGCCACTCAATACAATTAAAAGCATATATACCTATGTGACTACCTTTTTTTATGCCAAGTTTTTTTAGAGCATTTGCTGCTTTATTACTCCGAGCATCTAATTCTTTATAAGTTAATCGAGTAGATCCATATACAACCGCTTCTCTATCAGGAACTCTGTCTACAACTCCCTCGAATATATCAGCAGCATTAAATTCCATTAGACTTTTGTTGATTGATTTTCCCAGTAGGGATCTCTGAGCCTTCTTTTATATAATTTTCCATTCTCATCTCTTGGAAGTTTATCTATAAAATCTATGCTTCTGGGTAATTTCATCTTTGCAAGATTTTTCTGAGCAAAATTCATCAACTCAGCAAGTAGCTCATCTGATGATTGGTGATTAGCATTTAGCTCAATCACCGCTTTTACTTCTTCTCCCCATTCTTCATTAGGAATTCCAAATACTGCCACGTCAGCAACAGCAGAGTGCATGAGAAATGCGCTCTCTATTTCTGCTGGGTATATATTAGCTCCACCTGAAATGATCATATCTATTTTTCTGTCGCATAAAAATAAATATCCTTCATCATTTAAATACCCTATATCACCAACAGTAAAATAAACTTGATCATCAATAACCAGTCTCTCTTTTTTTGTTTTTGCTTGGTCACCTTTATATTCAAATTTAGTTGCTTCACCAAGCTTCATGAAGACTGTGCCTTGATTGTCTGGTAGAGCTTCACTTCCATCATCATTGATAATTTTAATCTCTGCTCCTGGCCATGCTTTACCAACCGTTCCAGGAAATCTTGACCAGGATTCAGCATCTACAACTGTTCCACCTCCTTCTGTGGCAGCATAATATTCCCATATAGAATTACCCCACCATTCGATCATTGCCTGTTTAGTGTGGATTGGGCATGGTGCTGCAGCATGAATCATTGCTTCGGTTGAAGAACAATCATATTTTTCTTTTATTTTATCTGGGAGCTGCAACAACCTATGAAATTGGGTTGGAACCATATGACCGGTTGTAACTTTATATTTATCAATAAGGTATAACATTTTTTCAGCTTCAAACTTCTCCATTAAAACAACTGAATGCCCATAATGCAGGGCCGCTGAAGAGTGGACTAAGACTGCAGTGTGATAAAGAGGCGATCCAACAATATGTACATTATTTTCTTGCGGCTGAATTTCAAAGAAGCTGAGAATCATAGCAAACATACTTAAAATATCATCCGGATCACCAGGAACGAGAGCGCGCTTTACACCCTTTGGTTTTCCAGTTGTTCCTGAAGTATAGTTCATTACTTGTCCCGCAGTTCTGTTTTCAGGATTCGTTTCAGGATAAGTGCTTACAAAATCATCCAAATGAGTAAAGCCTTCCATTCGAGTAGTGCTGATACAAGCTTCTGATGGAAAATTGATTGCTGACACAGCTTTCTGGCATGCATCTTCCATAGCTGGGATTTCACCAGAAGCAATAAAAGCTTTAGCTTCTGAATCTTCTAAAATATATGCAATTTCTGGTCCTGCTAGATGCCAATTGATTGGCACCATATAAAAACCAGACTGTGCGCAAGCTAGATAAGAGATATAGTATTCAACCGAATTGGGTAAGACGGTTGCAATAACATCGCCTTCTTGAACACCAAAGTCTCTAAGCGCATGGGTTAATTGGTTGGTTTTTGCAAGTAGACTCCCTCTAGTCCAAACCTTTTCCGTTGGGTCTACAACAGCAATCTCATCAGGTTTAGCATTTGCAAATCTATAGAATCCTAAATCACTCATTTATTTCTCTTATTAAATTAAATTATTCTAATAATTCTAACTTTGGCAATGAATTAATGTAACCTAATAATTTAAATATCTGTGTAATAATAATTCCCAAATGGACTACCTGCTAAGTAATTTTAATCAAGAGACTCTATGGTTACTGGTAGTTTTTTATGATTTGTCTTTGGCTATTTTTCTATATAGGTTCTTCGGAAAGTATGGTTTGTATTGTGCAGTAATTCTTGGAATAGTCCTTGGGAATCTTCAAGGTGGAAAAGTTAGCGAATTAACATTATTAGGCATGCAGCTCAATGTCAGCATGGGAGCAATTTTATACTCAGGCATTTATTTTGCTACAGACTTGCTAAATGAAAAATTTGGAAAAGATGAAGCCAATCGAGCAGTAATGCTTGGTTTCGTTGCAAATATAGCAGTGATGCTCACATTAGTGCTTAGCACTAAGTTTCTGCCATCTGATTTAACAGGCTCAGCAGCAGAGGTCCATGAAGCTATTTCAGTTCTTGCATATTACTCACCTATTTTCATTATTGGTTCATTGACAGCATATCTTGTCAGCCAAAGATTTGACGTATGGTTCTTTCATTACTTAAAAAACTTAACAAATGGAAAAAAACTATGGCTTAGAAATAATCTTTCTACCATGGTTTCACAATTAATAGATACACTTATATATCAATTTACATGGGTACTTGCAACGGACTTAACATTTACGCAGGCCTTTGGTATCTCCGTTGCAAAGTACGTTATAAAAGTATTTATTGCACTTGTAGATACAATTTTTATTTATTGGGTCAGAAATTGGGAAATTAAATCATAGTCTTGTAGAGGCAGGTATGGATTATACTAATCAAAATAATTTTATTTAAATGCATGTCTAGCAAATCAAAAGAAGGTCTAAAAAATCAACTTTCACTTGAGGCTTATTATGTTACTCAGGAGAATGGGACAGAGCGACCCTTCACAGGTCAGTATTGGGATCATGTTGAGGATGGTGTTTATGCATGTATATGTTGCGGTGAAAAGCTTTTTAAGTCTGAAGCAAAATTTGATGCGGGTTGTGGTTGGCCTAGTTTTTATGAGGCGGCTAATAATACTAAAATTAATGAACTTGAGGATTATTCTCTTTCAAGAGTTAGGACTGAAATTAGATGTTCAAACTGTGATGCCCATCTTGGTCATGTTTTCACTGATGGACCTGAGCCAACAGGTTTAAGATACTGTGTTAATTCAGCCGCTTTAGATTTTGAAAAAGAAACATCTTCAGATTAAGTGACTAATAAAACTGCTGCTCAATTAAATTTTTTCTCAACTATAAAAGTTGGTGGCTGGACTTTTGTCTCAAGAGTAGCCGGCCTAATAAGAGATATTTTTACAACCAATCTTCTAGGAGCAAGCGTTTTTCACGATATTTTCGTAGTTGTGCTGAAGATACCTAATGTTTTTAGAAAATTTTTTGCTGAAGGGGCGTTTAATCAAGCCTTTATTCCTATCTATTCTGAATATCTTGGATGCAAAGATGAAAAGGGCGGTCAGGATTTTTTAAATGCCTTATTTGGTCTTTTGCTTTCAGCACTTTTCATATTTACTACTTTAGCTTTATTGTTTGCTCCAATATTTATTCTGATGTTTGCTCCAGGATTTTATTTTGATTCACAAAAACAAGAGTTAGCAGTAAATCTTTTAAGAATAATGTTTCCTTATCTTGCATTGATTTCGCTTGTAGCATTTGCAGCCGGTATTCAGAACTCTCATAATAAATTTTCTATTCCGGCAATTACACCCTTAATATTTAACTTAAGTTTAATTGGTTCAGCATGGTTGGTTGCCCCCAAAATAGGTATACCTGTTATGGCATTAGCGTGGGGAGTACTGTTAGCAGGCTTTCTTCAATTACTTTTTCAGATTGCACCTTTAGCTTCAATTAGAAAAATACCTATACCAAAGATTGATTTAAAGAACTCTGGTGTAAAAAAATTCTTTATTTTGATACTTCCAGCAGTAATTGCCGGAGGCATTGCTCAAATTAATCTTTTGATCGATACTATTTTTGCTTCTTTGTTAATTACTGGAAGTCCAACCTGGCTATATGTATCCGATAGGTTAATACAATTTCCAATGGGTATTTTTGCTATTGCAATTGGAACAGTCTTATTACCAAGTTTATCTAAGGCTTATGCCCAACAAGAAACACACACTTTTGTTTCTCAACTTGAGCATGCATTTAAGTTAATTTTCTTCCTAGCTATCCCCTCAGTGATTGGGTTGATTTTATTTGCATCCCCCTTGCTTGCAACTATTTTTCAAAGAGGTGCCTTTTTATGGGTAGATGTTCAACAAGCTAGTTTGAGCCTGATAGGTTTCGCATTGGGCCTCCCTTTTTTCATGGCTATGAAAGTTTTAATTCCAGCCTTCTTTTCTAGGCAGAATACTAAAACCCCAATGTTGATTACGTTATTAAGCTTATTTATTAATGTAATCCTGAATTATCTATTAGCATTTTATTTTGAGCTAGGCCATCTAGGCCTGGCAATCGCTAGCTCTATTTCAGCAATAGTTAGCGTATTTATTTTAAGTCTTTTGCTAAAGAGAGATGGTTTAGTTTCTTTTGCTGGAGTTTTTAGCACTTTCTCTTTCAAGGTATTGTTAGCTAGCATTGCTTTGATATTATTTTTATCAATTTTTAATCAATATTTTAATTTTGAATTATTTACAGAAATGCAAAGATTGCTTCATCTGAGCTCTGCCGTCTTTGGCTCTCTAATTATTTATTTTGGAGCAAGTTTTCTATTGGGTATTCGACCAACAGATTTTAGATAATGTATTTAATTAGAGGAATAGGGAATATAGAAGCTTTTAATAAGAAGTTTCCAAGTCGGTTCATAAGTGGAACCATCGGAAATTTTGATGGTCTTCACTTAGGACATCAAGCAATCCTTAGCCAGGTTAAAGATAAAGCAAGAGAAAGCTCAAGCGCATCATTGGTATTTTTTACTGAGCCCCATGCCTCTGAATATTTTGCAGCCAAAGATGAGAACTCTAGTCCACCCCCAAGGATTTGCCCTTGGAGAGAAAAAGTAAAATTACTAAAAAATTTTGGAATAGATTTTGCATTTTTTCTGCAATTTAATAAATCTCTTAAGGCCATGACTCCACAAAGTTTCTTGGATGATGTTTTGGCGCAACTTAAATTAAAACATTTAATTATTGGCGATGACTTCCGATTTGGAGCCCATCGTGCTGGCGATTTTGAGTTGCTAAAAAGTTGGGGCAAGAGCAACGGAACAGATGTCATAGCAAATGAAACGGTTTTATGTGATGGAGTAAGAGTAAGTTCAACTTGGATTAGAGAAGCTCTGCTGAGCAGTGATTTTGATTTAGCAAAAAAACTGCTTGGGCGCCCATACACATTTTCAGGAAAAGTAGTCTATGGTCAACAGCTTGGAAGAACTATAGGTGTGCCTACTGCAAACCTCTGGATTCCAAAACAAAGACTTCCGATAGCCGGTGTTTATGCTGTCAAGTGTCTACTAGGTGGAAAGTCATTCAATGGAATTGCAAATATGGGCATCAGACCAACTGTAGATGGTTCTAAACCAGTTCTTGAAATCCACATATTTAATTTCAGCAAATCTATTTATGGGTATAGATTGACTGTAGAATTCAAAAATAAACTTCGTGATGAGAAGAAATTTGATAATATTGACTTATTAAAAGAGCAAATTCTTAAAGATATATCTCAAGCTAAAAAAATACTGGAATAATTCTATATGAGTAAAGAATATCGAGATACTTTAAATCTCCCTCAAACTGATTTATCGATGAAAGCTGGCTTGCCCAGAAAAGAGCCTGAGATTCTTAAATTTTGGGACTCCATTAATCTCTATCAAAAAATAAGAGAGCAGAATAATGGAAAAGAGCTGTTTATTCTTCATGATGGGCCTCCATATGCAAATGGAGATATTCATTTGGGCCATTCAGTAAATAAAACGCTCAAAGATATTACAGTTAAATTTCAAAGCCTGCTAGGAAAAGATGCCCCATATGTTCCGGGCTGGGATTGTCACGGTTTGCCTATTGAATTAAATGTTGAAAAGAAACATGGTAAGAATAGCGAGATTGTTAGAGATAAAAAATCATTTATTAAAGCCTGTAGAGAATATGCTCAATCACAGGTTAATAATCAAAAAAAAGATTTTATTCGTATGGGGGTTTTCGGAGATTGGGAGAATCCATATCTATCATTAAATAGAAGTTTTGAAGCTGACACTATTCGTGCCTTGGGAAGGATTATTGCTAATGGGCATCTTGAAAAAGGTGAGAAGCCTGTTCATTTTTGCATGGATTGTAGATCAGCGTTAGCTGAAGCTGAGGTGGAGTATAAGGATAAGAACTCTCATTCAATTGATGTTAAATTTAAGGTTTCATCTAAATCTATCGATTCACTTTGCTCATCATTTCAAATCACAGGAATTAATGAAATCTATTTTGTAATTTGGACCACAACTCCTTGGACTATTCCAGCAAATGTAGCTGTATGTATAAATAAGAAAATTGAATATGTGCTTGCAAAAGGTGAGAATGAATATTTTATTATTGCAAAAGATTTACTAGACGTATGTTCAGAAAGGTGGGGCTTGGAGCTTGAAAGCCTTGGATCGGCATTAGGAAAAGATTTGAAGGATGTTTCAATGAAACATCCTTTATATCCAAGAGAATCAAGATTGTTGCATGGTGATCATGTTACTACTGAAAGTGGAACAGGTTGTGTACATACAGCCCCAGCTCATGGGTTAGATGATTATTTCTTATGTATAGAAAATGGTCTGGAGCCAGTAAAGGCATTAGATAATCGTGGGATTTTTAAAGAAGAGTATGACCGATTATCTGGTTTAAGTACTAGCAAGGGTGATCCAATAGTTATTGAGTTATTAGAGGAGAAAGGGGCGTTACTAGCTAATAAAAAATTTGAGCATTCTTATCCTCATTGTTGGAGGCATAAATCGCCTGTCATTTTTTTGTCGACACCTCAATGGTTTATTTCTATGAAAAAATCTGGCCTGATTGAGGGAGCGGTTAATGCTGTTAGAAATGTTAATTGGGAGCCAAGCTGGGGAGAGGAGAGAATTCTCTTAATGCTTGAAGATCGTCCCGACTGGTGTATTTCAAGACAAAGAAATTGGGGCGTTCCAATTACATTAATTATTCACAATGAAACGGGCGACATACATCCAAAACAGAATCTACTTTTCAATCAAATAGCAGATGTTATTGAGAAAGAAGGTATTGAGGGCTGGGATAATTTAAAGCTTGATACATTGATTGAAGATTCTGAGTTTTATTCTAAGGTTCATGACACCCTAGATGTTTGGTTTGATTCGGGTGTAACCCATATGTGTGTTTTGGATAAGTTATATGGTGCAGATGTAGTCGCAGATTTGTATTTAGAAGGGTCAGATCAACACAGGGGTTGGTTTCAATCTTCCTTATTGACTGGCATTGCAACCAATGGCATGGCACCTTATCACTCAGTCTTAACTCATGGATTTGTGGTTGATAAAGAAGGCAGAAAGCAATCTAAATCTCTTGGTAATACCATATCACCTCAAAAAATTTGGGATACATTAGGCGCTGATATTTTAAGGTTATGGGTAGCTTCTACAGACTTCAGAAGTGAAATGGTTGCTTCTGATGAAATATTTAAGAGAGTTGCAGATCAGTACAGAAGAATTAGAAATACTTTTAGATTCTTATTGGGCAACATCAATGACTTTGATGCACAAAAAGATTCAATTGAGTTAAACAATCTACTAGAGCTTGATAAGTGGATTTTATCTGAACTAGCTCTGTTGCAGGAAGATGTTATCGAGAACTATAAATCATATTCATACCATTTAGCTGTTCAAAGAATCCATAATTTTTGTGTTAATCAGTTGGGCGGGACTTATCTTGATATTATCAAGGATAGACAATATACAACTCAGCAAGATTCTGAAATAAGAAGATCGGCTCAAACAGCAATGAAAATAATTGTTGATCAGTTAGTTGTTTTAATTTCTCCTGTTTTATCTTTTACTGCTGAGGAAATATGGCAAGGTAATGACTTTCTTTTATCTCAAGCTGAATCAGTATTTTTAACCACTTTAAAAGACCTCAAAGATTTTGAAAGCGATCTATCAAAAGAAAATTGGATAAGGTTGCTAGAGATTAAGGAAGAGGTTAATCAAAGCATTGAAGAGTCAAGAAGCGCTGGATCTATTAAAGGTTCCCTGGATGCGTCGATTGAGTTAACGGTTAATTCAAGTGATTTTAAACTAGTTGATAAGCTTTCTTCAGAATTGCATTTCTTTTTTATAGTTTCTGAATGTAGTCTCTTAGAAGGAGACGCATTGAAGATTTCTGTGATGAAATTTTCTGCAGAAAAATGCTCTAGATGTTGGCATAGAAATATATCAGTAGGCTCTAGCAAGAAGCATCCTGAGTTGTGCAATCGATGTGAACAAAATTTAGATGGTCCTGGAGAGGATAGAAGATTTGCTTAATAAAAAAAAAGGTTACTTTTTAATATTTTTTTTAATTGTAATTGATCTTGCTACAAAATTCTTTGCTGAACAATATTTAGAACTTGGCCAGACCATACCCTTGATTCCGATTTTAGATTTATTATTAGTTTTTAACTCAGGTATAGCTTTTAGCATTTTTGATTTTAATAATACGATGCTAAGTTTTGGTTTATCCCTCATAGGATTAATGATTGTGCTCTATCTTCATTCGTTATATAAAAATGTAGAATCTACAAAAAATCGTATTTCTTTAATCTTGATTATTTCTGGAGCACTTGGAAATATCATTGATAGATTACCAGATGGGGTGGTGACTGATTTTTTGTTTTTTCATATTGGGAATACATCATTCTTTATTTTTAATTTTGCTGATGCATTTATTACTATTGGAGCCGCATTATTTTTCTTTATAGAGTTGAAACAATTTTTTCATAATAGATCACGATGAAGACCAAAGTTTTGTTAGCTAACCCTAGAGGATTTTGTGCTGGTGTTGATCGGGCAATCGACATAGTTAATCAAGTCATAAAAAAATTTGGACCTCCCGTCTATGTGCGACATGAGGTTGTTCACAATAAGACTGTAGTTGAAGAATTAAAATCTAAGGGTGTCATTTTTGTTGATGAGCTCAGCGAAGTACCACAATCCTCTCATGTCATTTTTAGTGCTCATGGCGTATCTGCGAAAGTAGAAAAAGAAGCAACAGCATTTAACTTGCTCTCATTTGATGCAACATGCCCACTTGTCACCAAGGTACATAATGAGGTTCAGCGTCATGTTAGAGCCGGAAGAGATATTATTTTAATTGGTCATGAAGGGCACCCAGAAGTTGAGGGCACATTGGGAAGACATAACCCTGTAGATAAAAATAGTAATATTTACCTTGTTCAAAATGAGGAAGAAACTAAATCGCTGGAAGTCTCGCAACCTGAAAATCTAGCATATGTTACTCAAACAACCCTTAGTCTTGACGACACTATATCTATAGTAGAAATCTTATACAAAAGATTTCCTCAGATTCTTAAGCCAAAGAGCGATGATATTTGTTATGCAACTCAAAATAGACAAGATGCAGTGAAACAGCTTGCATTAGAAAGTGAATTTATTATTGTTATAGGTTCAAGAAATAGCTCTAATTCAAACCGCCTAAAAGAATTGGCTGAAAAATGCGGTGCTAGTTCAATCTTAATTGATGACACGGAGGAGTTAGATTTTGAGACATTATCAAAATATAAAAGTATTGGCATAACAGCTGGAGCATCCGCTCCAGAATCAATCGTTGAGAATGTTGTCCAAGCTATCATCTCAGAATTAAATGGTGTTGCTGAAGAATTAGGAGAAAATAAAGAAAATATTTATTTTAGATTGCCACCAGAACTTCGTTGATTTTAAGTGTAAAAAAATTTTATGTCTGAAAAATCATCTATTACACTACTTCCATGTCTAGAAAAAAAATATGATAGTTGTAAATGGCATAATTGATGGCGCAGAATTTTGCCCATCACCTAACTTTGATGAGAGGCCAGAAAATACTAATGTTGATTTATTGGTCATTCACGCTATCAGTCTCCCAGCTGGGAATTACAACACTCAATTAATAAAAGATCTTTTTTTAAACAAATTGGAGCCCGGTAAAGACGATTTTCTTAGGTCAATTCAAGATCTTAAAGTTTCTTCCCATTTTTTAGTTACTCGTCAAGGAAACTTAATTCAGTTTGTACCTATCCATAAAAGAGCTTGGCATGCAGGTATATCTAATTATTCAGGACGTGAAGATTGTAATGATTTTTCAATAGGTATTGAGCTGGAGGGTTGTGATGAAGAGGAATTTGAACCAGAACAATACCAGTCTTTGTCCAGGCTAATTCATTTTTTATCTCATGATTTAAAAATCAGTAAGAAAAATATTGTTGGCCATGCTGATATAGCACCTGGAAGAAAAACTGATCCTGGGCCATATTTTGACTGGGATTTATTAAAATCTATGTTATGAGAAGAAAGTTTTTTGGAATTTTATTGCTAGGTTTCGCTTCTGGTCTCCCATACATGCTTGTCTTTTCTACGCTCACAGCATGGCTTAGGGATGTTGGAATTTCTTTAACTGAAATTGGTTTCTTTGCATGGTTAGTTTTGACATATTCATTGAAATTTTTGTGGGCACCATTTGTTGATAGGTACTCCATACCTGTATTTGGAGTTTTTGGAAAAAGAAGAGGTTGGATTTTTTTTTCACAATTTATGATATTTCTTTCTTTAATTGGCATGAGTTTCATAGATCCGCTCCAAAATATTAAATTTTTGGCACTGTTTGCATTTTTTGCAGCTTTTTTTGGCTCAATACAAGATATTGCTATTGATGCTTTGAGAATTGAGATCGGGGATGCAAAAGAACAAGGGAATTTAGCAGCCAGCTATCAATTTGGATATAGAGTTGCAATTCTTGTTGCAACATCTATGGCATTAATTTTTGCCGATGTATTAGATTGGGCTTATGTATATCAATTTATGGGTTTTTTAATGTTGATAGGGTCTGCGGGTGCTTTGATGTGTCATGAGCCGCATAATCATGAGATTGCTATTTTAAGGTTTGATGAAGCTCTCATTGGGGCAACGAAAGATTTCTTTAGTCGCTTTGGTTTATGGGCAGCGGCCTTGTTACTTTTAATTATTTCTACTTATAGACTAACTGATATTGTTATGGGCCCTATGGCAATGCCTTTTTATTTAGATTTAGGTTTTTCAAAAACAGAAATAGGAGCTCTCGTAAAAACTATCGCTCTCTTTGGATCTATTATTGGATTTTTTACTGGAGGGTTTTTGATAAAAAGAATCTCTTTATTTAACGCACTTCTATTTGGAGGTATTTGTGTTTTAATTACAAATTTATTCTTTGCCTTTGTTGCAAGTTCAGAAGCAAATCTTTCCTTATTGTCTTTGATAGTCGGTTTAGATAGCTTTGCGGCAGGGTTGGTTGGTACCGTGAATATTGCTTTTTTAACCAGTCTAGTTTCAAAAAAATTCACTGCTGTGCAATACGCAATGTTGACATCATTTATGATGCTTCCAGGAAAATTTTTTAGCGGTTTCTCTGGTATTTTGGCAGATTATTATATTTCGATTACATCTTTGCAAACGGGTTGGACGTACTTTTTCTATACCACAACCGCTATGTCCATTCCTGCGTTATTACTTATTATTCTCTATAAAAAGACCTATGTGGATAATCCAAGTTAGTTTCAGAATTATTCTTGGTATTTCTGTTTCATTAATTTCTATTCTTGCAGTTCAAGAGATTGATGTTGAGTCTTCAACAAATCTCAATGATAAATTACTTCATCTTGGTTGCTTTTTTTATTTAACACTTGTTACATGGCTTAGTAGAATTATCCACAAGGAATTCTTGCTTTATGTTATAGTCCTCGGCTACGGAATTTTGATTGAGATAGTGCAGATATATATACCTTATCGATCTTTTGAATTTTTAGACATTTTTGCAGATTTCGCAGGAATTTTAGCAGGAATTCTTTTTATAAATTTCTTTAAAGATTTATATCCAAAGTATTGAATTAATATTTTTAAGCCCTACATTATCCTTATCCTTTATTTATAAGGATTTTTGTTAATTTTAAGCAGGAGATTTGTAATGAAATTGAAACCTTTACACGATAAAGTTTTAGTTAAAAGAACAGACGAAGAACAGACCACACCTGGCGGCATTGTTTTGCCTGGCTCAGCTGCAGAAAAACCCTCTCAAGGTGAAGTTGTTGCTGTAGGGCCTGGAAAAAGACAGGATAATGGAGAAATTGCTTCAATGGGGGTCAAAGTTGGCGACTTAGTGATATTTGGTCAATATGGCGGCAATGAAGTAAAAATAGATGGCGATGAATATCTAATCCTTAGCGAGAGCGATATTTACGGTATTTTCAGTTAAACAATACAAATAATAAGGAGAGAAAAGATATGTCAGCTAAAGATGTAAAATTTGGAGATTCCGCAAGAGTTAAAATGCTTCAAGGCGTTAATATTCTTGCAGATGCAGTTAAAGTAACCTTAGGTCCTAAGGGTAGAAATGTTGTTTTAGATAAATCTTTCGGCGCCCCAACTGTTACTAAAGATGGTGTTTCAGTAGCCAAAGAGATTGAGCTAGAAGATAAGTTTGAAAATATGGGCGCCCAAATGGTCAAACAGGTTTCTTCGCAAACTTCTGACGAGGCTGGAGACGGAACAACAACAGCAACAGTGCTTGCTCAATCTATAGTTAATGAAGGTCACAAATCTGTTGCAGCAGGAATGAATCCAATGGATTTGAAGAGAGGTATTGATAAAGCAATATCAGCTGCAGTTGAATTTGTAGAGAAATTGAGTGTTCCGTGTTCAGATGATAATACTATTTCACAAGTTGGAACTATTTCTGCTAATGGAGATAAAGATGTAGGTGGGATCATTGCTGAAGCCATGGAAAAAGTCGGAAAAGAGGGCGTTATTACTGTTGAAGAAGGTAATGGAATAGATAATGAGCTTGATGTTGTTGAGGGTATGCAATTTGATAGAGGTTATCTATCACCTTATTTTGTTACCAACCAAGATAACATGACATCTGAGCTTGAGAACCCATTCATTCTTTTGCATGATAAGAAAATCTCAAACATTAGGGACATGCTTCCTTTGCTTGAATCAGTAGCTAAGGCAGGAAGGCCTTTATTAATAATTGCAGAGGACATTGAAGGCGAAGCTTTAGCAACACTAGTTGTTAATAATCTTAGAGGTACTGTAAAGGCGGCTGCATGTAAGGCACCAGGTTTTGGTGATAGAAGAAAAGCCATGCTAGAAGATATTGCTATTTTAACTGGAGGAACTGTTATTTCTGAAGAAGTTGGTTTATCTCTGGAAGGAGCGACTGTTGAAGATTTAGGTTCAGCTAAAAGAGTATCGTTAGATAAAGATAATACGACTATTGTAGATGGATCAGGAGATGAAAAAGCAATAAAAGCGCGAGTTAATCAAATTAGAACTCAAGTAGAAGATACTTCCTCAGATTATGATAGAGAAAAACTTCAAGAACGTGTAGCTAAGTTAGCTGGCGGAGTCGCTGTTATTAAAGT
The DNA here is from genome assembly GCA_964444385.1 of uncultured Gammaproteobacteria bacterium. Classification (GTDB taxonomy): domain Bacteria; phylum Pseudomonadota; class Gammaproteobacteria; order Magnimaribacterales; family D2472; genus D2472. The sequence continues at coordinate 955 of CAYUHD010000015.1, read as the reverse complement.
AGGGGCTGGATCAGAAATAGAGATGAAAGAGAAAAAAGCAAGAGTGGAGGATGCTCTTCATTCTACTAGAGCAGCTGTAAAGGAAGGCATTGTGCCTGGAGGCGGAGTTGCATTAGTAAGAGCTCTTGGGTCACTAAAAGAGCTTAAAGGTGATAATGATGATCAAAATGTTGGTATTAATATAGTACGCAAGGCATTTGAGACTCCTCTTAGACAAATAGCAGAAAATGCAGGAGAAGAATCATCAGTAATTATCGCAAAAGTAATAGATAACGAAGGTTCATTTGGTTTTAATGCTGCAAATGGAGAATATGGAGACATGATTGAAATGGGAATATTAGATCCTGCAAAAGTTACTAGAGCTGCTTTACAAGCTGCTGGTTCTGTTGCTGGTATGATGATTACCACAGAAGCTATGGTTACTGATAAGCCAAAAGAAGAATCTGCTCCTGCAATGCCTGATATGGGCGGAATGGGCGGAATGGGCGGAATGCCAGGTATGATGTAATCCATTTCTAAGTTTTAAAAAAAAAACGGGGTTTATTCCCCGTTTTTTTTTGCAAGATATATAATTATTTGAATCACAACTTTAATTTTTAGGAGTTTAAATATGGAAGCGTATCTTGGAACAGTGCTAATCAGATTTGCTCACATTCTTTTCGGTGTACTTTGGATAGGCCTACTTTATTATTTTAATTTTGTCCAGACAGAGTATTTTAAAGAATCAGAAGCTTCGGCTAAATCTGACGTAGTTCAAAAACTAGTCCCAAATGCGTTATTTTATTTTAGATGGGCTGCAGCATTCACATTCTTCACTGGTTTATATCTTTTATATTGGCTCAGTATTACTGTAAATATTGGGATAGTGCTTGGAACATTAATGGGGACTGTTATGGCTGCAAATGTTTGGTTTGTTATTTGGCCTAATCAAAAGAAAGTTATTGCTGGGGCTCCG